>USSR01000206.1 GCA_900557355.1 uncultured Bacteroides sp. | reverse complement strand
TTCTTTCGGATTTAGTTCCAATGCTATCTTTGTGTCCTCAACCGAACCATCTTTGTCGCCATTCAGCAACTTGGCACGTCCGCGTTCGTGGTAGGCTTGCGCAAAATTAGGGTTCAGTTCAATAGCTTCATCAAAGAGGGCGATAGCTTCCGGAAGTTTCTTTTGCTCAATATAGAGTTGTCCCAGATAGAGGAAACCTTGCTCATTGAAGGGATTCAGTTCAGTCACGTGACAATAATCGGCTTCTGCCGCTCCGGCGTCACCGGTGGCTTCTTTGATTTTGCCGCGTAGCAAGAGGGCGCTTTCGTCATCTGCATCTTGTGCCAATATAGCGTCAATGTCCTCCATGGCTTCATTATACTGCTTCATCTTGGTTAATGCTTCGGCACGTAGGAGGCGTGCTTCGGTGAAATCATCTTTCAGAACGATGGCTTTGGTGAGGTGGGCGATGCTCATAATGCCATCATCCATTCCTTGCTTGGCCCTTCCCAGAAGATAGTGCGCCATGGCGTTGCCTTCTTCTATTTCAATAGCTTTCTGTGCGGCTTCGGTCATGGCCTGATAATCTTCTTGCAGGTAGCATACATTGGCAAGGGTGAGGAAGGTGGAAGTATGTTCCGGTTCCAGTTTCGCCATACGTTCCAAAAGCTCATGTGCTTCGCTGAGGGCATTTGTCTGGATGTAAACCTGGCTCAGATAACTCATGGTTTCAAAGTCATCCTGGATGGCCAAGGCTTCGGTGAAACATTTAATGGCGTAGTCCGGACGTCCCATGCGCTGTGCACGCATGCCGTCATACTTGAAAATTTCAAAGTTCTTCTGCTCGTTTTTCTGTTTTTCAGTTTCCGGCTTGTCTTGTTTGCCGGAGAAGAAAGATTTAAAGAATCCCATAATTATGTATGTCTTTGATATTTTGTTTCTATTCTTTTGCAAACTTAAAGAAATTCTCCGGAATATACGAATAAAAAGAAAAAATCAATGAAAAACGAATTACCGTACCTGATCCGATCATAAACCGAACATGAATTGGAATTCGTCGTATGAGACTTGATATACTTTTATAAATCCGGCGGCTCTTTCGCCTTCGAATTCGGTGCATGCATCGACACAATAGCAATTGTTGGAATTTGGCGAGAACAAACCCTCATAAGGTATGATATTATTTAGAAACAGTTTGGGTTTGCATAAAAAATTAGTCTTTATACCAAGAACTTTGTCGAAAAAGAGAAAAACATCTCCTAATATGTTGATGGTATCATTTAAAATTTGTTCTTTTGCGCCACATTTATCAAAATAAAAATAATCATCTTCTAAAAACACAAGAATGAAAAAGACTCTTATGAAGTGGACCCTTCTTCTCGTATGCATGGCTGTGACAATGCCTGCAATGGCTCAGTTTAATGTGAAAGCATTGAAAGGTGCAGTAAAAGCCGTTAAAGCGGTGACTTTAACAGATGCTCAAATGACGGAGTATGTGAAAGAATACATCGACTGGATGGATACTCACAATCAGGTGTGTGCGGACGACAATGAGTACACTATCCGCTTGAAAAAGCTGACTGACGGCCTGACGGATGTGGAAGGAATTCCCTTGAATTTTAAGGTTTACTATGTAATAGACGTCAATGCCTTTGCGTGTGCAGATGGTAGTGTACGTATCTTTTCTTCTTTGATGGACATTATGAGTGACGATGAATTGCTCGGTGTTATCGGTCACGAAGTGGGGCATGTGGCACACAAGGACTCTAAGAATGGCTTCCGCACAGCATTGCTGACTTCTGCCTTGAAAGACGGTATTTCTTCGCAAGGCGGTACGGCTGCTAAACTGACAGATTCTCAGTTGGGCGATTTGGGTGAAGCTTTGGTGAACTCCACTTACTCACAGAAGCAGGAACGCAGTGCCGACGATTACGGCTACGAGTTCTTGAAGAGTCATGGTAAGAATCCCTGGGCAATGGCTTTGTCTTTCCAGAAGTTGAAGAAATTGCAGGAAGAGGCCGGTGCACAGAAAAGTAGTAAGCTGAATCAACTGTTCTCTACTCATCCTGATTTGGATGCCCGTATCCAGCGTATGGAAGAACGCGCAACCAACGAAGGTATTGAGAAACCGGCGGTAACGGAATAATTCTTATTGATATATAAGGAGAAGGGCGTGCAATTTACTGTACGCCCTTTCTCATGCCCTCAGGCTTATGATGCCGTTCACCGTCTTCAGATCTCTTTCTTCCAGCAACTCCCGGATGCATTGAGAAATGATTTCTTTATCTGCTTCTATTTGTGAGGCAATATCGGCAGGTGTCAGAGGTTGCTTGCGAAGCAATTCTTTAATTTCTTCTTTTATTTGTTGGGAGGAAAGCTCGGGAGTCTCGGCACGGTGGCTGAGGCAGACATCGCATATTCC
Organism: uncultured Bacteroides sp.; assembly: GCA_900557355.1. Lineage (GTDB taxonomy): Bacteria > Bacteroidota > Bacteroidia > Bacteroidales > Bacteroidaceae > Bacteroides. The sequence continues at coordinate 7,582 of USSR01000206.1, read as the reverse complement.
GCAGTTATGTTCATTCTTCTCACCGAAATACCGTAGAAGCATACGGCTGCGGCAAACGGTTTCGGTCGTTACATAGTCTACCATTGCCTGAATGCGGGCTTCATAACGTTCCTTACGCTCCTCGTATATACTGCGGGAGATTTGCAGATGCTGCCTGTCTACACGTTCGCGTGTGTATATGATATAAGGTGTCTTTTTATGTGGGATATAGTCGATGACGCGCATCTTGGATAGGCGTATCAGCAAGTCATACACCCGTTGTCGCGTTAATCCGCTACGTACGGCAAGTGAATTCTCGTTGATAAAGGTGTAATCCGTGAATACTCCGGTGTAAGAGCGCAGAACAATTTGAATAAGTTTTTCCATGTCCTCTCCCAGTTCGCGTAATTTATACAGTTCATCACGGCGGACGGTGAAGTAAAGACGGGAGGCATTGTCCTGTTCGTCGGTATATTCCAGATATCCTGCTTGCGTCAGAATCTTCAAAGCACTGTCGGCAGGTACAGGGAAGTATTTGAACTTCCGGCAAAAGTCTTCCAGATTGAACTCTCTGACACATCCCAAACCGTCTCCCATTGCCATCTGGTAATAATATTGCAGATGTTCGTACACCTGTTTGATGTAGTCTTTCTCCGGAAAGGTGTCCGGGATACGTTTATGAAGGGTGACTTTGTCCGATTTGGCATAGAGTATTACGGCATACGCCTTGTTGCCGTCACGTCCTGCACGTCCTGCTTCCTGGAAATAGGCTTCGGGAGAGTCCGGCAAATCGAGGTGGATTACGATACGTACATCGGGCTTGTCGATCCCCATGCCGAAAGCGTTGGTAGCAACCATTACACGGCTCTCGCCTGTTTGCCAGCGATGCTGACGTATATCCTTGGTGGCATCATCCAGACCGGCGTGGTAGAAGTCGGCGGTAATCTCTTCGTTAATTAAAAGTTCGGTGATTTCTTTGGTTCGCCGACGATTGCGTACGTAAATAATGGCACTACCCGGCATACGGCGCAGGATGTGAAGAAGTTCTCCGGTCTTATTTTCTGTTTTGCGGACTATGTAGGCAAGGTTCTTCCGTTCGAAACTCATACGGAAAACATTTTCTTGCCGGAAGCACAGCCGTGCCTGGATATCCTTCACGACTTCCGGGGTAGCGGTTGCAGTCAGTGCCAGCACAGGGACACCGGGTAAGAGATTACGTATTTCGGCTATCTTCAGATAGGCAGGACGGAAATCATATCCCCATTGTGATATGCAATGGCTCTCGTCAACGGTTATCATGCTGACATTCATTTTCCGTAGCTTGGTGCGGAAGATTTCCGTATCCAACCGTTCGGGCGATATATACAAGAATTTGTAATTGCCGAAAATACAGTTTTCCAGTGTGACGATAATCTCTTGCCGGGACATTCCGGAGTAGATGGCAAGTGCTTTGATTCCTCTTTTTTTAAGGTTCTGCACCTGGTCTTTCATCAGAGAAATCAGGGGAGTGATAACTATGCAAAGTCCCTCTCTGGCAAGTGCAGGCACCTGGAATGTGATGGACTTTCCGCCGCCCGTAGGCATCAGTCCCAAGGTGTCTCTTCCTTCGCCGATGCTATTGATGATGTCTTCCTGTATGCCCCGGAAGTTATCATATCCCCAGTATTGCTTTAAGATTTCCTTATACATAGAAGTGAAGAGTGAAAAACGAAGAATGAAGGATGAAGAATTAGCTATGCTATTATCCGCATGGTAATTCTTCATTCTTCACTCTTCATTCTTCATTTAATTAGGTTGAATATCCTCTATCTGCAACTGTACCTCGCCCCGTTTATGGGTATTCTCTTCAATGGTGTAGCAGATATCAAACGAACGCTTGGTTTTGATGAAACGTACATGCGAACTTTGTCCGAAGGCAATGCCGTTCATTACATTATTCGATTTGTTGTCTACCAGTTCCAGCTTGATATGTTCCTGATCGCGTCCCACTACTTTACTGGTGCCGTAATCATAAACATTATGCGTGCAGAATATCGGCTTCGGATTATCCGGACCATAAGGATTGAACTTCTTCAGGTCATTAAAGAATTTTGGAGAAATATCCCTGAAATCTATCTCTGCATCAATATTTATGACCGCACTTGTCTGTTCCGGTAGGATGTTCTGTGAAACGAATTCCTCAAAGCGTTCGGTAAAGGCGGGAACATTTTCCACTTTCATCGAAAGACCGGCTGCATAGGTATGACCACCGAAATTTTCCAGCAGATCACGGCAATATTCAATCGCCTTATACACGTCAAAGCCAGATACGGAACGGGCGGAACCTGTTGCCATATCATCCGTACGGGTCAGCACTACCGCGGGGCGATAATAAATCTCCGTTAGGCGGGAGGCAACGATACCGATAACCCCCTTGTGCCAGTCCTCGTTGTATAATACGATGGAGCGGCGGTCTACAAGCCCTTCCAGGTCAGCTACAATCTGGTTGGCTTCCTCGGTCATGGTCTTATCAAGGTCTTTCCGGGTTTCATTGTATTGATTGATTTGATTGGCTTTTTCCAAAGCCATGGAGAAATCTTTCTCTGTCAGCAGATCGACAGCTTCTTTTCCGTTCTGGATACGTCCGGAGGCATTGATGCGCGGGCCTATCTTGAACACGATGTCGCTGACGGTAATATCCTTTTCCGTCAGTCCGCACACGTCGATAATTGCTTTCAAACCTACGCTGGGATTACTGTTCAATTGCTTCAATCCATGGAAAGCAAGTATCCGGTTTTCTCCCATGATGGGAACAATGTCCGAGGCGATACTTACGGCAACCAGGTCGAGCAGTGGAATGAGGTGATGGAACTCGATGCCATTACTGATGGCAAATGCCTGCATGAATTTGAAGCCTACGCCGCAGCCGGAAAGGTGCTCGTAAGGATACGTATTATCTAAACGCTTGGCGTTCAGGATAGCGGCGGCAGGTGGAAGTACATCGTCGGGCACATGATGGTCGCAGATGATGAAGTCAATGCCTTTTTCTTTGGCATAGGTGATCTCCTCTACAGCTTTGATGCCGCAATCCAGTACGATAATCAATCCTACACCGGTTTCCGCGGCATAGTCTACCCCTTTGGTAGATACCCCGTAACCTTCGTTGTAGCGGTCGGGGATGTAATAGTCAATGTTCGAATAGAACTGTTGAATAAACTTGTAGACCAATGCCACTGCAGTAGTACCGTCTACATCATAGTCACCATAAATCAGAATACGCTCTTTCTTTCCCATTGCCTTATTAAGGCGTTCCACGGCCACATCCATGTCTTTCATCAGGAATGGGTCGTGCAAGTCGGGCAATTGCGGGCGGAAAAACTTCTTGGCATCCTGTGCCTTCGTTATTCCCCGCTGCACCAATAATCCGCTAAGAATCGGGCTAATCCCTAATTCTTGGGCCAACTTTTGGCTTGTCTCTACCTGTTCGGGTGTAATGGGTTGATAATTCCATTTGTGAGTCATTTTATATATTGTTTTTTCCTTTTTTCAGTCTCGTGGTTGGAACAGGTTTCGTTTCTCTCGGGAAAAGCCTATATTTTTCCAACAAGGCGTAAAAGTACGAAAAAGTATGGAAATAGAGGACGATTATGCGGAAAAACTTTGCGCAAAACTTTTTCATACGAATATGAAAGTTCTGCATTCGATTTGCATTATCTTTGTTTCCCAAAAAACTTTGAACGTGATATGTTGACATTCATCTCTTGTGCCAAAACGATGACGGCACGTATATCTGTAGGAGTCCCTGAAATAACCGTTCCGCATTTTCAGGCGGAAGCAGTACAGAATGCCTTGGATATGGGGCAATTTTCAGCTGCTGACCTGGAACGTCTGCTACGTATAAATTCCAAGATTGCCGCTGAGAATTATCTGCGCTATCAGGATTTCTTTTCGGAGGCAAATTCTGCGATGCCCGCTATCTGTGCCTATACCGGTGCGGTGTTCAAGCGTATAGTACCGAAAGATTTTTCTGAAGATGATTTTCGTTATGCTCAAGAACACATGCGCATCACTTCCTTTCTGTATGGACTGCTTCGTCCGCTGGACGGGATAAAACCTTATCGTCTGGAAGGAGATGTACGCTTGCCCGAAAGGGGAGGGGTGACTATGTTTGATTACTGGAAACCTTTGCTAACGGATTATTTTATAGCGGATATCAAACGGCAGGGTGGCATACTCGTTAATCTTGCCAGTGGTGAGATGAGAGATTTGTTCGACTGGAAGCGAGTAGAAGAAGAAGTCCGTGTCATTACTCCCGAATTTCAGGTATGGAAAGGCGGGCAGCTAAAGACAATTGTGATATATGCCAAGATGTGTCGCGGGGAAATGCTACGCTATATTATTAAAAATCGCATTGAAAATCCCGAAGACTTGAAGGCGTTTACGTGGGAGGGCTTCGCTTACGATGAGGGACGCAGTACGGATGAGCATTTGCAATTTACGCTGGTGTGACCAGCGAAGGTAGTTATGATTGCAAAAGCTCCATATATTCTTCGTAGCTGATATATCTTCCTCCCATTGATTTCAGATGGGGAGTTTCGAACTGACAGTCTATCAGTACACCGCCATGCTCTCCGAAGAATTGTGCCAAGTGGATAAGGGCTAACTTGGATGCACTGGGAACCAGTGAAAACATACTTTCACCGAAAAAGCAGCGCCCCAAGGTTACTCCGTAGAGTCCGCCTACTAACTGTTCCTCTTCCCATATTTCTACGCTGGAGGCAAAGCCCTGTTCATGCAGAAGTGTGTAAGCCTCTATCATCTCCGGACCGAGCCAGGCACCTTCCATATCCATCCTCAGTTCTCCGCACTTACGGATGACTTCATCAAAAGCCTGATTGATGGTGACGTCGTATTTCCCCTTGTTCATGAGCGTACGCATGGAGTGGGAGATATGGACTTCGTCAGGGAAAATGACGAAGCGTTCCAGCGGGCACCACCATTGTATCATTCCCTCCTGAAAAGTGTACCAGGGGAATATCCCGTTGGAGTAAGCCAGGATGAGGCGGTCGGTCGACAGATCACCGCCCACTGCCAGTAATCCGTCCGGATCGCCGTAGTGCGGATCGGGAAATGTAATTTCGTCAGTTAGTGCAAAGACCATAGTATCACTTTTTTGAGAGTTGCAGGATTAACTGATCTTTGTCTACCCGTATGCAAGTTTTACCACCGGACTTTAAGGAACCGAATAAGATTTCGCGCATCAGTAGTGGCTTCAGATGCGAAGCTATCACACGGTCCATTTCGCGGGCGCCATATTCGGGCAGGAATCCACGTTGCAATAACCAGTTGCGGGCTTCCGGACTCAGTTCCATCTCTATCTGACGTGTGGCAAGCTTGTTGCTCAGTTCTCCAAGCTTCTTGTTGAGGATAAGTGAGGCCATATCCCGATTCATATCGTGGAAAACGACAGTAGCGGACAGACGGTTGATAAACTCCGGCTTGAAGGTCTTCTTGACTTGTTTCAACATGGCTTCCCCGGCTGTAATCTGACTGCTGAATCCGATGGATGCCTGACGGGCAAATTGTGCACCGGCATTTGAAGTCATGATAAGTACAACGTGACGGCAGTCAGCTTTTCGTCCCTTATTATCCGTAAGAACAGCATAGTCCATTACTTGGAGCAGGATGTTGAATACATCGGGATGGGCTTTCTCAATTTCATCAAGCAGCAGTACGCAGTTCGGAGTTTTGCGGATGGCGTCGGTTAATAAACCACCGTCTTCATAGCCTACATATCCGGCGGGTGAACCGATTAATTTGGCTACGGTATGCTTCTCGGTGTATTCGCTCATATCGAAACGTTGCAGGGAGATGCCTAGTTCGGAGGCCAGCACTTTGGCTACTTCGGTTTTACCTACTCCGGTAGGACCGACGAAGAGCAGGCTTGCCAACGGTTTGTTTTCATCCAGCAGTCCGGCTTTTGACATTTGTACGGCTTCCACTACCTGGCGCACTGCTTCTTCCTGGCCGTAAATCTGGGCACTGATGCGTGCATGCAAAGTTTCCAGTGAGGTGGTATCTTCTTCCTTCATGGCGAGTGCATCTACTTTACAGATGCGGGCGAGTACATCAGTTATCAATGTCTTGTCCACAATTTGCTCTCCGGAGGGTATAGGGTGAATTTCGCGGTAAGCTCCTGCTTCATCCACTAGGTCGATAGCCTTGTCGGGCAGAAAACGGTCGCTGATATAGCGGACACTCGCTTTGACGGCGTAGGGGATTACATCGGGCTGGTAGGTTACTCCATGAAATTCTTCATATTTTTCTTTCAGTCCTTCTACAATATGGATGGTTTCCTCAATGCTCGGTTCAAGTATGTCTATTTGTTGGAAACGGCGCACCAACCCTTTGCTGCGGGCAAAGTAACGGTTGTATTCTTCGTAAGTAGTAGAGCCGATGAAACGGATGTCTCCGCTTTCCAGATAAGGTTTCAGCATATTGGATGCATCCATGGAACCGTCTCCTGTACGTCCGGCACCTATCAGATTGTGTATCTCGTCGATATAGATGATGGCACGTCCTTCATTGCGGACACCTTCCATAATGGTTTTCAGGCGTTTTTCAAAGTCACCCCGGTATTGCGTACCTGCCAGTAGAGTACCTAAATCCAGTTCATAGATACGGCAGTCGAGGAGTCGTTCGGGGACCTCACGTGCTTCGATGCGGGCAGCGAGCCCGTAAGCGAGGGAGGTTTTGCCAACGCCCGGTTCGCCTACATGCAGCGGATTATTTTTCTCTTTGCGACAGAGCACCTGGATGGTTCGTTCCAGTTCTGCTTCCCGTCCGATGAGTGGATTATGGTCTTGCAGACAGTCATTCAGACAGGTTACAAAGTTTCGCCAGGGCTCGCTTTTTTCCTGTGGAGAGGCTTGCAGGTCATCTTCTTCCTCTACTTCTTCATATCGGGAGATGAGTTGGCTGATAAATTCGGGTAGCTCTTCTTCAAGAGTTTCTTTCAGAATATGGCATGCCCAGGAGTCTTTGAGCTGAAGCATGCTTTGCACTAAATGGGGGACATTCAATGCTTCAGCACTTGAATAGTCTATCATCAGATAGGCATGTTGTATCAGTTCGTTGAGCTGGGTTGAAACTTCCAGTTCATAATCCATGTCTGCGGGAACGCTTTCCAGTTCTTCCGTGAAATAATTCTCTAAAGAGAAAGCCAGCTCTTGGGTATCACAGAAACACATATTTAAGGCACTGGTAAAGGGACTCTGTTCCAGAAATGCACTCAGCAAATGTTCAGGTGTGATAAATTCATGGCGGTACGATATCGCCTTCTTTTGTGCAAAGGTGAATGCGCTGTTCACATGCACTGTATTTTGTATATCCATAATCTTCTCCTAATTCTTATTCTTCTTCCGGTGCAACGGTGAGCCGTAGTGGAAAATTTTCTTCGCGTGCCATGCGGGTGGCTTTCTGTACCTTCGATTGTGCAATGTCGTATGTATAGATGCCTACCACTGCCGATTGACTCTTGTGTACCTGTAACATCAGCGTTTCTGCTTCTGCTGCCGATTTAAAGAATATGGTAGTAAGTATCTTGACGACAAACTCCATCGTG
>USSR01000205.1 GCA_900557355.1 uncultured Bacteroides sp. | reverse complement strand
GCTGATCACTTATCACTCTGCCACTTATCACTCCCTTATCTGTCCTTCGCCTTCGATAATCCATTTATATGTGGTGAGCTCTTCCAGCGCCATCGGACCGCGGGCGTGAAGTTTCTGTGTACTGATGCCGATTTCGGCACCCAACCCGAACTGCGCTCCGTCCGTGAAGGACGTTGGTACGTTGACATACACACAGGCGGCATCCACATCACGGCAGAACTGTTCGGCATGAGCTTTATCATTCGTTACGATGCATTCGCTATGCTTGGAGCCGTATTTTTGGATATGTGCTATGGCTTCGCGGATAGACTGGACGGTTTTGACAGACATTTTGTAATCCAGAAATTCTGTTCCAAAATCTTCTTCCGTAGCTTCTTTCAGTAAATCGGTGGGATAGCTGCCTTTCAGGACATCGTATGCATGCGTATCTGCGTAGATTATCACATGGCTATCTGGCAACGGAGCGCAAAATACCGGCAGGTCACTGAGGCGCTCTTCATCAATCAGCAGGCAATCTAAAGCGTTGCATACACTGACGCGACGGGTTTTGGCATTGTTGATAATGGCGGCACCTTTCTCCACATCACCATAGCGGTCGAAGAATGTATGGCAGATACCTGCACCTGTTTCAATAACCGGTATGGTAGCATTCTGACGCACAAAGTTGATAAGGCTACTGCTGCCACGGGGAATAAGCAAATCCACATACCCCCTTGCATTTAGCAGTTCGGCTGTTGCTTCTCTGTCGGCAGGCAATAACTCTACGATATGAGGGTTGACTTGGAAACGTTCCAAAACTTCGTGTATTACGCTAATAATAGCCCTGTTGGAGTAGTCAGCATCGCTGCCGCCTTTCAATATACAGGCATTGCCGCTTTTCAGACAAAGTGCGAATACGTCGAAACTAACGTTCGGACGAGCCTCGTATATGATGCCGATAACACCGAATGGAACACTTATTTTTTTAAGTCTCATTCCTTTGGGGTGTGTATTCTCTTTCAGTATATGCCCTACGGGAGAGGGGAGGGTAGCTACGTTGCGTGTATCCGCTGCGATGCCTTGAAGGCGTTCGGCGGTTAATTTCAGTCGGTCGTACTTCGGATCTTTAGGATCCATTCTTTCCAGATCTTTCTTGTTCTCTGCAAGAATAAAGTCCGACTTTGCCAGGGCGGCATCCGCTACAGCCAGTAGTATCTGATTGATTTCCCCGTCGCTTAACGACAGCAATTCCCGACTGGCTTCCTGCACGGTGGCAAATACTTTGTTTAAGTCCATCTTCTTTGTACTTTTTGTAGTTGATTATTCTGCAAATGTAGTAATTATATTGGGAATGTCTGCTTTATCTCTTTGAAAAAGAATGTGTAGAGAAAGAAGGGGATGGCAGGGCTCTATATGCCATTTTTTCATTTTTGACGGGATATGAACATACTTTCCCCTCCTGATTCGCATGAATAATATAAGTTTCAGAGGTTAAGCCGCCGCATCGCCACTTTTATCCCTTTTCGCTGCGACGGTTAAGGAAAATTGTAGTAGGTACTTATTCTTTCCACCATGGAGAAAGTTGCTTTCCATCACGGGGAAACTTTCTTTCCACCATGGTGGAAAGAAAGAAACTCCACGGTGGAAAGAATAAACGTTCGGATGGAAAAGGCTAACCGTTGGAAGGGAAAAAGCATAGGAATGCCTAAGAAAGGAATTAGCTATTGCATTTAGTTCATTTCTTTCCGGATATGAATTAGTTGACGAGAAAACAAGCCTTATTTCTCTAAAATGAACCCGACAATATCCTCCTTCTCTCCCATTCCAAGTTTCTTTCGGATATTTGTCTTCCGCTGATAAATGGTTGGAATGCTTTGTTGTGTCACAACACTAATCTCTTTCGTCGAGAATTCTGCGCAAAGCAGACAACAAAGCTGCTGTTCCTTATCAATAAGCACAGAACCGAAACACTGGTTCATTTGGGTATAGAACCCATCATATATACGGTCGATTACGGGATACAGGTCCTCCCACACTAAAAGGCTTTCTACCGGCAACTCGCGGTTCGTGATACCGGATATACGACGAAGCAACTCCTGATTTTGAGATGTAGGTTGTGTAGCAACCAAGCGTATAATGCCCAACTGTTGCAAAAGTATCTTTCGGAAAAACTGTCCATCTTCCACTTCTTTATCAGTACTTCCGGCAACTCTCTGTTCATCATCTCCTTTTGTAGCATCTGCCAGCAAGCGATTTAGTGTTTCAATACGTTCTTCCGCCTCAATCAAGCGATGACGACGCCTCCGGATATAAAAAAAGGCCCCGCCACCTACTACAACCAACAACAGCAAACAACCTAATAATGTCAGCTGTGCCTCTTGCCGTTCCACCGTCAGCATCAAGTTAGCATTCGAAAGTGACTCTTTGCTTTCGTCCTTTCGCCGGATAGTACTTTGCAAGGCATAAAGGGCATTGTGAACAGAGTCATTATATCGCATCACTTTCAGGAAGTCAAACGTACGATGACGAGTATAATCTATCAATCCCTGATAATAACTCATCATATTTTCTGTGGTCAGAAACTTCTCCTGACAAGCAAGCAGCGATCTGCCCTGATCGAGATAATATTGGGCAGAATCCAGTTTTCCCATCTTTAGAAAACATTCTGTCAGCACCAGATCAGTCATTGCAATCTGCCCTCCGTCCGGCGTCAGGCTTCGCAAGCGTTTCGAAACAACTGCTGCCTTTTCGTAATCATTGCCGATATAAGACAACATTTGTGCATAGTTTCGCAGATAATGTACCAAGCGAGCCGTATCCTTCTTCTGCTCCACCAACGCAATGCTCCGGTCCATATAGTAAGAAGCAGAATCATTCCCCTGCAGTCCCATGGCAATACCCAAAGAATAGCACAATCCTTCATCTTCACGAATAGCAATCGCCCGGAGATGTGCTTCTATTGCCTTTTTATAGTCCTTATCAACATATACATGCCTGTTAGCTTTCTCAGCAAGCATACTGACCATCAGATAAGTATCTCTACAGGCTGTAGCTGCTGCGATACCACTATCAAGTACAGACATAGCTTCTTCATGTCTTTTCTGCCAATATAAATACTTGGATTTCAACACAAATGAATTAAGCATTTTCACCGTGTCCGGACCGGCAACAAAGTAATCGAATGCCGGAAGAATCAGAGAGTCCTCCGTCATGGAATTTCCCCGTACGTTATGCACAAATGTACGCAGCCAACCATACAGCATCTTTTCCTCAAACGGCAACCGCTCCGGATTCTTGATTGATGACAGAAGCTTCATAGCACTATCCGAATTTCCATAAATCACTGCATCCGCCTGGCGAAGCAAAGTAGTATTGTCCGTATGCCTGCAAGCACACAGCAGAATACTACTTATGATGAAAAGATATAAGAGTTTCTTCATATAGTATAGCCCTTCACAGGCAACAAAGGTATAGTCTCCTTTCTAAATCACTGTACAACCGCATCACGTAGTTGCTTCAAAGCCTGCTCCAGCACCGAATGGGGACAACCGATATTCAATCGCATAAAACCTTCTCCCGGCACACCGAACATGGTTCCATCATTCAGAGCCAAGTGTGCTTTCTCTGCAAAAAGACGAGTCAATGCCTCTTGTGTCAGCCCTAAAGCGCGACAATCCAGAAAAACAAGGTAAGAAGCCTGCGGACGTATCATACTGATGCCCGGAATATATTCTTCCAGGTAGTTCTCAGTAAAGTCTATATTTCCTTTTATATAGTCGAGCATCTGTTCCAGCCATTCTGCACCATGCATATAAGCCGCTGCCGCACCGATGTAAGCAAGCAAATGTCCTTCGGAAAACTCACCAGCTTCCATAAAAGTCTGGAAACGCTCACGAATACCTTTATCAACAGTGATTGCATACGAACTGCCCAACCCCGGCATATTGAATGCTTTACTGGGAGCCATAAAAACAAGAGAATTTGCAGCTGCTTTTTCAGAAACCGTGGCAAACGGATGATGCTTATAAGGTGGCAAAGTCAAGTCAGCATGTATCTCATCAGAGATCACAAAAGTACCACTGTCATAACAAATGGCAGCTATTTCTCTCAGTTCATCCGCCGTCCAGACACGCCCACCGGGATTATGAGGATTACACAGAATGAGCACTTTACAATCTTGTATATCTTTGCGGAAACGTTCAAAGTCAATCTGATACTGTCCGTCACATAGTTCCAGAGGCGAATATACCACTTCACGCCCCATGCGTTCGGTCACCAGAAAGAAAGGATGATAGACAGGAGTCATCACCATCACTTTATCACCCGGATTAGTGAAACACTGCAAGGCAAAAGCCTGTCCACGGACAATCCCCGGGACAAATGTCAACATCTCACGGGATATATCCCATCCGTGACGATCGCGCAACCATGCACAAATGGAAGTATACCATTCTTCACAGGCAAAAGTATATCCCAACACCTCATGTTCCAAGCGCTTTTTCAAAGCGTCCATTACAAAAGGCGGAGTGCGGAAATCCATATCAGCTACCCACATAGGGAGTAAATCATCACGTCCCCAGATATTTTTTACGCCATCCCACTTCACGGAGTTGGTACCACGGCGTTCAATGATTTCATCAAAATTGTATTTCATCGTTCTATTTCTATTTACGTAAGTCACACAAATCATAGTACCCATTCTCATATCGGAAAGAGTACAAAACCCGCCACACCCCACACCGCATGCGACACGATCAGTGCCCCTAACTTCTGCGGATACAGCCTGTAAGCCAGTCCCCAGATAGCTCCAACTACCAATGCTGCCATCACCAGCATAAAGTTAAACGACCAAATGTGCACCAAGGCATAGACCAGCGTCGTCACAATGAAACCTGTATTCGAGTTCCAACGTTTCGATAGTGCATTCTGTACATAGCCACGCCAAAAGATTTCTTCTGCAGGGCCTATCAATATGAGTAACAGTATAGAGAGTAGCCAGGGATTTTCCCCGGTCTTCATACCATAAATAAGTTCTACCTGCGGGCGGGCAAAGTCAAAAAGCCAGGCAGAAGCTTTATCCCCTATCCAGAATATTCCCCATAATACAACGGACAAAGCCACACCTCCGGCAATATTCTTCCAATCGAACTTCACATCTTCTACCCACCACTGCGGACGAAGTGCAAAAGACATATTCATCAGTATAACCGCTGAAAAGCTCATTGCTGTCCAGAAGTTGAATATGCCGCTTGTCCAGGGAGAGAACATGAAAAACCACAAGAAAGCAGCTATCAGCAAAGGGATGATAATTCGTTTCATACTATATTAAAAATGTAACCGTAAACAGTAAGCTGAACAAAAGTTGCAGTTTCGCCGTCTTTTCATCCAGATTAGAGATTGCACTAATCCCTTCTTTCGGTAACCGCAACATGGTACGTGCATTGGCTATAGCCGGCAGAATTCCTATTATAGTCAGTAGAGACCACCATGGAAAGTAGCCCAGTAATGCACAAATCGCAATCCACAAGAATGGGAACAGTACTTCAAACATATAGAGGTAAATATCAGTCTTCACTCCCAACTTCATAGCAAGCGTACTGATCTTTGCCCGTACATCCGTACCGATATCACGCGTATTATTAGCATGCAGGATGGCTACTGTTATCAATCCTACCGGAACAATGATCAACCATACATCAGGCAGGAATCTCCCCATTGTTATATAAGTTATTCCCAAAGTAGGCAGAATAGCATAAGCCACGAAAATAACAAAATCACCGAAAGCCCGGTACTTCAGACACGGATAGAGCAACGAACACATGGCACCGCAAACTCCTATCCATAACAAGGGAAGTCCGGTACGTGTAACCAGCCAAAGGCCGATAACCACTGCCGGTACCATTAATCCTATAGCCAGGTTGCGTATTTCCAATGGCATGAATTGCCCACTCGTCAGAGTCTTCACACCGAAGGTATCTACGCGGTCTACTCCTCGTTCAAAATCGAAATAATCACTCCATGCATTTCCCGAAGCATGGAAAATAACAATACCGACCAACGCCAGCAGTCCGTTCGTCCACTCTATTACCCCGTATGCCCAATACAAATACGCCAGCGTCACAATCACCGGCATTGCCGACGCCGGGAATGACCAAGGGCGTACAGCGATCAACCAATCTTTGAAGGAATGCTTTTTCATCTACGATTTAACTACGTTCAAAACAGCTTTTGCTATTTTATTAATGTATAGTCACTATTTACGATTTCTTTAGGAGACAAAAGTACAAAATATCCTCACTTTTGAGTACTTTTGCATCCAAGTAAAATAAAAAATATATGATTAAAGCCCTGTTTTTTGACATCGACGGCACTTTAGTGAGTTTTGATACACATGCTATCCCCGAAACCACCATCGAAGCCATCGCCGCTGCCAAAGCCAAAGGCATTCGGATATTTATCGCTACGGGACGTCCCGCTGTTATCATCAACAACCTTTCTGCCTTGCAGGACCGTGAACTCATAGATGGTTATATAACCATGAACGGCGGATATTGTTTCGTAGGCAAAGAAGTGATTTATAAGAGTGCAATTCCTGCCACTGACGTACAAAAGCTTGCATGTATCTCTGCTGAGCAGAATTTCCCTTGCATTTTCGTGAGTGAGCATGATGTCTGTGTCTGCCAACCTGATAAGATGGTAAAGAAGATATTCAACGATTATCTTAGGGTGGATATAATTCCGGAAAAGACACCCGAAGAAGCTATCAGACAAGAAATATTCCAGATGACTCCGTTCATCACCCTGGAGCAAGAGAAAGTTATTCTCCCACAACTTCCCGGTTGTGAAGCCGGACGCTGGTTTCCTGCTTTTACCGACATTACCGCAAAAGGAAATACCAAGCAAAAGGGAATCGACGAAATTATTCGTCATTTCGGCATTCGCCTGGAAGAGACGATGGCATTCGGAGATGGCGGCAATGATGTAAGCATGTTACGCCATGCTGCCATTGGTGTGGCTATGGGTAATGCAGTGGATGAAGTGAAGGAACATGCCAACTACATCACTACCTCAGTGGACGAAAACGGAATAGCCAATGCGCTCAAACATTTTTCAATCATTTAAATACGATTTCATTCTACCTTGTCGCAGTCGATAGATACCAACAATAAAGAGTTTCAGGATGCCCTGAGTCTTATACAATATACTCGCCAGTCCGTATTTCTAACCGGAAAGGCAGGTACGGGTAAGTCTACCTTTCTGCGATATATCTGCGAGAATATAAAAAAGAAGTATGTAGTATTGGCTCCTACCGGTATTGCCGCCATCAATGCCGGTGGCAGCACCTTGCACAGTTTCTTCAAATTACCGTTTCATCCTCTGCTACCCGATGATCCGAACCTGAGCCTGCAACGCGGGCGCATCCACGAATTCTTCAGGTATACCAAACCGCAGCGAAAGTTACTGGAAGAACTGGAACTTATCATTATCGACGAGATTTCCATGGTACGGGCGGATATTATCGATGCCGTAGACCGCATCCTGCGAGTCTATTCACGCAACCTGCGTGAGCCCTTCGGCGGAAAACAGCTTCTGTTAGTAGGTGATGTTTTCCAACTCGAGCCTGTCGTTAAGGGAGATGAACGGGAAATACTAAACCGCTTCTATCCTACTCCTTACTTTTTCTCAGCAAGAGTTTTCAGCCAGATAGACCTTGTTTCCATCGAACTCCAAAAGGTGTATCGTCAAACGGATAAAGTATTTGTCAGTGTTCTGGACCATATCCGCAGTAACACCGCCGGTGCAGCCGACTTGCAATTACTCAACACACGCTATGGCACTGATATTGAGGAAAATGAGGAAGATATGTACATCACCCTCGCTACACGCCGCGATAATGTAGACTACATCAACGACCGGAAACTGGCAGAACTACCCGGTGACTCTGTTACCTTCCGGGGTGAAGTCACGGGAGATTTCCCGGAAAGTAGCCTGCCCACATCGCGCGAGCTGGTGCTGAAACCGGGAGCTCAGGTTATCTTTATCAAAAATGACTTCGACCGCCGCTGGGTAAATGGTACTATTGGCATAGTCAGCGGCTTCGATGAAATAGAAGAAACTCTCTACGTCATCACCGATGATGGAAAAGAATGTGACGTCAAGCCGGAACACTGGAAAAATATCCGCTATAAATACAACGAAAAGAAAAAAGAGATTGAAGAAGAAGTCCTGGGTACTTTTTCCCAGTTCCCCGTACGGCTGGCATGGGCAATCACTGTTCATAAAAGTCAGGGACTGACTTTCAGCCGTGTGGTTATCGACTTCACCGGTGGCGTGTTCGCCGGTGGGCAAGCCTATGTTGCCCTCAGTCGTTGCACTTCATTGGAAGGCATCCAGCTAAAGAAACCTGTCAACCGCGCTGATATCTTTGTCCGCCCGGAAATAGTAAACTTTGCCGAACGCTTTAACAACCGGCAAGCCATAGACCGCGCCCTGAAACAAGCACAGGCCGACGTGGAATATGCTGCTGCGACCAAAGCTTTTGACCAAGGAGATTTCGAAGTCTTTCTCAATCATTTCTTCAAGGCTATGCACTCCCGATACGACATAGAAAAGCCTGTTATACAACGCCTCATCCGTCGCAAGTTAGGTGTTATCAACAAGCTACGTGACAACAACGATCAACTAAAAGCCCAGATGGCCGAACAGCAAAAACGACTGCAAGCCTATGCACGAGAGTATTACCTTATGGGCAATGAATCTATCACTCTTGCCCATGACTCCCGTGCCGCCATTGCCAACTATGACAAGGCGCTGGAACTCTATCCCGAATATGCGGATGCGTGGATACGCAAAGGAATCACCCTCTTCAATGACGGAAGATATATTGAAGCGGAAGAATGCCTCACACGGGCAGTAAAACTACGTCCGGCAGAATTTAAAGCTGTCTATAACCGGGGAAAACTGCGACTGAAACAACAGGAAACAGAAGGCGCTATTGCCGATCTGGACAAGGCTACCACCCTGAAACCCGACCATGCCGGAGCACACGAACTCTTTGGCGATGCCCTGATGCAGGCAGGAAAAGAAGTAGAAGCTGCATTACAGTGGAGGCTGGCAGAAGAACTTCGAAAAAAATCATCCAAGAAATAAGCCACACTTATTTGATAATAAGAAACTTATTCTCTACTTTTGTGTTATTATATATAGACTAACAACCAGCCCTATGCTTCTGAAACTGTACGAAAAGAACAACAATCCACAAGACCTGCAACAGATAGTGGATATTCTGAATGACGGTGGACTTATCATCTATCCCACCGACACCATGTATGCCATTGGTTGCCATGGGCTGAAAGAGCGTGCTATCGAACGTATTTGCCGTATCAAAGAAATTGATCCGCGCAAAAACAACCTTTCTATTATTTGCTATGACCTGAGCAGCATCAGTGAATATGCCAAAGTAGATAACAATACATTCAAATTGATGAAAAGGAACCTGCCCGGTGCTTTCACTTTCATCCTGAACGGCACTACCCGTTTGCCTAAAATATTCCGCAACCGGAAGGAGGTTGGTATCCGTATGCCTGATAATGCCATTATCCAGGAGATAGCCCGCATTCTGGATGCCCCTATTATGACTACTACCCTGCCTCACGAAGAACATGAAGACATGGAGTACTGTACCGACCCGGAATTAATCGATGAAAAGTTCGGTGACCTTGTCGATCTGGTTATCGATGGTGGAATCGGTGGCACGGAATCCTCCACCATTGTGGACTGTACCAATGGAGAGGCAGAGATTGTACGCCAAGGAAAAGGCTGGTTGAATGAAGGATAATAATCAACCAAATCCCCCTTTTGTTTGTTTTTTAAGAAAACGAACAAAAAGGATATGAGTACAAAAGAAAAATACTGGAAATATTCACTAATTACTATTATCATCGGACTGGGGATAATCCTGTTTTTACAGATTACACCCTTTCTGGGTGGTCTATTAGGTGCACTGACTATCTACATACTGGTCAGAAAGCAGATGATACATCTGACCGACAAGCGGAATATGTT
>USSR01000204.1 GCA_900557355.1 uncultured Bacteroides sp. | reverse complement strand
TTTTTCCCTGCTACTTTTCCTGTATTCTTAACCTTTACAGAAACATCTATACTGCCATCAGTATTCATTGTTTGAGCCGATACTACAGGTTTACTATACTCAAAGGTAGTATAACTCATGCCATAACCAAAAGGAAAAAGTGGCTGCACCTTCTTCGTATCATACCAACGATAGCCAACCAGAATATCTTCTTTATATTCTTGACGGATGCTATCGCCCGGATAACTGATTTCCCCAAAGAAATGAGCCGGACAATCCTCCAGTTTCACCGGATAAGAGAAAGGAAGTTTACCACTGGGAGTCACCTCTCCACTCAACACATCAGCCAGCGCCTCCCCACCAACAGAGCCTAAATACCACGACTGGACAATAGAAGGAATCTCCTTTACCCAAGGCATTTCCACCGCATTTCCGCTGACAATCACTGCTACCAGATTTTTATTTACCTTCAACAAGGCTTCTATCAACTCATTCTGCGCAAAAGGAAGTTCGTATGATAAACGGTCTCCACCCTCACAGTCCTGAAAATGATTCTTATTTAGTCCGCCTACAAAAATCACCAAATCCGAATTCATCGCCTTTTCCACCGCATCATTACGCAAAGAATCCACAGTAACCTGCGGAATAACATCCGCCCGTCCATACATCGGGCGACCGCTTGTGTAACCTTGTGCATAAACCACACCGTCACCAAATTTGGCCTTTATACCGTCCAGTGGTGAAATCACTTTCTGAACTTTCAACTCTGAAGAGCCACCACCTAACATCAAATTACGGGTAGCATTATCTCCCACCACTAAAATACGTTTGTATTTTCCTTGAGGTACAGGCAATAAGGCAGGTTGTTTCTTACCGGTTCCATTTTTCAACAGGACAATACCCTCTGTTGCAATCTCATAAGCCGTACGATAGTGCTCTTCACTAGTCAGTGCCCCGAACGGTTTCCTGCGATTCATGGCTGTACGGAAAATCAGACGCAACACACGAGCAGCCTTATCATTCACTACTTCCATCGGAATCTTACCTTCCCGAACCATTTTCAGATAAGACTTACCCAAGTAATAATCGTCATAACCGAATTCCGATTCTGAAGTCAAACCATTCGTATAAGATCCCATTTCAATATCCAAGCCATACATGGCAGCTTCATAGGTATCATGCGCAGCTCCCCAATCTGTTATGACACAACCGTCGAAATTCCATTCTCCCTTCAATATATCATTATTCAGCAGTTTATGATGAGTAGCATGGGTTCCGCGCACCTTATTGTACGCTCCCATAATAGACCAAGCCTTCCCTCTTTCCACAGCAGCCTTAAAGGCAGGCAGATATATCTCATACAATGCACGGTCACTTAGCTGCACATCGATATGTCCCCGCCATAATTCCTGATTGTTCAGTGCGTAATGTTTTACGCAGGCGGCTACTCCATTCTTCTGCACTCCCTGAATATAAGGTACACAAAGCTCCGAGGCTAAATAAGGGTCTTCCCCCATATATTCAAAGTTACGCCCGTTGAGCGGAGTACGATAGATATTCACACCCGGTCCCAGCAAAACATCCTTTTCACGATAACGGGCTTCTTCACCGATAGCATATCCATATTTCGCTGCTAATAGCGGATTCCAGCTAGCTGCCAGACAGGTCAGTGCAGGAAAGGCTGTGCAACTATCGTTCGTCCATCCAGCATATCCCCAATCATTCCAGTTAATTTCGGCACGTACGCCGTGAGGTCCGTCACTCATCCAAAGTTCAGGAATACCCAAACGGGGACAGCCAGGGGAGCTAAACTTCCCTTGTGCATAACTAAGACGAGTTTTCTCCTCCACAGTCATACGGTTCAACGCATCCTGTACCCTAACCTCTATCGGTTGTGTATCATCCAGATACACCGGTGTTTGTTCTTTGTCTTGAGCAATCGCCACCATACCTGTCTGAACAGACAGGAAACATATAGTCAATAAAAATGTCTTCATTATTCCAATAATCATTTACAGTTTACAATTCCTCTGCCGAAATCTTTAGTACAGCTTGCCGAAGTCCCTCTGAAGTAGCCGTCAGCTTTGCTTTTCCCGGTTTTCCATCGTTCTGAATGACAACAAGGCATTTTCCATAAAATGCTTTCCTCTTTTCATCCTTAAAGCGTTCCATCGATACCGGGTTTCCGTTGTCTACCCCTGCGATAAAGCCATTACCTTGTACTGTGAAATTCACTAGATTGTCAGCATCAGGGCAAAGATTTCCTTTCTCATCCAACACCTCCACAGTGACAAAACACAAATCTTTTCCATCAGCAGTCAGAATAGAACGATCAGGAGTCAGACGGATCTCTGCGGGTTTTCCGGCTGTGCAGATTTCCTTTTCCGCCACTACCTTACCACTCTCTCGTGCAATGACCTTCACCGTTCCCGGTTCAAACTTCACACGCCAAGCTACATGCAGATTATCAAGGTCTTTACGCTTCACTCCTTGCGACTTTCCATTCACAAACAGTTCCACTTCATCAGCCTGATTATAGTAGCACCACATATCAATCTCCTGTCCCGGAGTCCAGTTCCAGTGCGGGAAAAGGTGCAACATCTGCTTATCCGTCCATTCCGACTGATACAAATAGTAGACATCTTTCGGGAAACCAGCCAGATCTACAATACCAAAGTACGAACTACGCGCAGGCCATCCATAAGGAGTCGGTTCCCCGATATAATCAAATCCCGTCCATACATATTGCCCGCTGATAAAGTCGTTGTCCCTGACTAATTTCAAGCTTTCCTCATGAGTGTTTCCCCAAGGCACATGACAGTTTTCATAAGATGAACAGGCAAATGTGGAATCGGCAAAGGATTTGTCCCAACGCTCGGGCCAGATAAACATCCGGTCGCTGGGCATACGGTAATATCCGCGAGTCATCAACGCTGAATTGCTTTCAGTAATGATAAACGGCTTGTCCGGGAAATTAGCCGGAACATTGGGAATATCCTTGTTATGATAATTATAGCCAATCACATCCAGTACGCCGGAACGGAATAAATGATTGCCGGAATTCGGTTCATTGCATCCGGCAGTGATAGGACGGGCAGGATCAAGCCCTTTTACAAAGCTTACCAGTTTTTTCGTCAGCAAAGAGTTGACACTCTCCTCTCCTTCTTTGGCTAACATTTCAGAAGAATGTCCGAAATTTAAGATCAGATTGGCCTCTTCCAGACTCAACGTATCCGCTTTGGCATCACTCCATTGTTCGAGGACTTCATTACCGATACTCCACATAAAGACAGAAGGATGATTACGGTCACGCAAAATAAAGTCATTCAAATCGCGCTCGTGCCATTCATTGAAGTAACGGGCATAATCATGTGCCGTTTTTTTCTTCCGCCACATATCAAAAGCCTCATCCATCACGATAAATCCCATACGGTCACAAAGATCAAGCAGTTCGGGTGCGGGAGGATTATGGGAACAACGTATGCCGTTACACCCCATTTCTTTCAGAATTTGCAATTGCCGTTCAATGGCACGTGTGTTGACTGCCGCTCCCAAACAGCCCAGGTCATGATGCATACACACACCATTAATTTTTGTCTGCCTGCCATTCAACGTGAATCCTTTCCGGGCATCAAAACTAAATGTGCGAATACCAACAGGAGTAGTATACCTATCCATACATTCTTCGTTTCGCATCACTTTGGTAACCAGTGTATACAGATAAGGAGTATCAATATCCCACAGTTGAGGTTGCTTTACAGTCAGTTGCTGGGTAAAAACAACTTCCTTACCGGCTTCCGCTTTCCCGCTCGACCGGGTTTCAGCAACTTCTCTGCCTTCAGCATCCTGCAAGGAAGAACAGACAGTAACATTTTCGTTCGTATCACTTTCATTCACAAGGGTAGTAGCGAGATTCAGTACAGCCTGTTTTTCGTCAACTGACGAGGTTGTGACATACGTTCCCCATCCACCCACATGTATTGGGCCGGTCTTGCTTAGCCACACATTCCGGTAAATGCCACAACCTGAATACCACCGTGAATTAGGTTGCTCCGCATTATCCACACGTACAGCCAGCACATTCGGTTCATCCCATTTCAGATAAGGAGTCAGGTCATAGCTGAAACTAATATATCCATAAGGACGTACTCCCAATGAAACACCATTGATAAATACCTCCGAGTTCATATATACTCCGTCAAACTCAATGCGAAATATCTTTCCTGCATCCGCTTTGTCTACACTAAAGGTTTTGCGATACCAACCGACTCCTCCCGGAAGTGCCCCTCCTCCTGTACCGGAAGGATTTTCCTGACTGAAGTCTCCTTCAATCGCCCAGTCGTGGGGCAAATCCAGTACACGCCAGTCATTGTCGGCAAAACCAGGTTGTGCCGCTTGCAGCCCGTCTCCCAAATGAAAACGCCAGTCTGCATTAAAGTCGGATCGCTCCCGCGGAGATACAAGGGGAGAACTGCTACATGCTCCTAATAACATCAGACAGCCTCCCAATGCCAAGCAGCTCCCCAGTATAAGGCAGCCCCCCAGCATCAAATATTTTAGTTTACCAATCATCATCAACGGATTATCATTCAGCTTACAGTTTCAATGTCTGCTCGCTGCCATTATACTTCACAGTCACCCCTTTCGCGTTCAAATCAAACGGTTGGGCTTTCTCCTTATTCACCGTAACTACCGTGAAAGTACGCTCCTTCAGCATACCCGGGAACTCCCCCTGACGCTCACCAATCACTAAAGTCTTGGTAGCCTCATCATACTTCATCGGTATCATGGCATACATCCCTTGTTCATAGTTATAATTCACACCTTCATCTTCGTATAACGTAAACTCCCCATCCGCTCCCTGATAAATATACAAACGGATGTGCTCCGCCGGTTTTTCATCCGTATACTGAATATCATCTCCGAACGGAATGATAGCGCCTGCACGCACATACAACGGAATACGCTCATAAGGAGCTTCTATTACTTTTCTCTCTCCTCCAGCCTGGAATTTGCCGGAATAGAAATCATACCAGCCCTCTGCTTGAGGGAAATAAATTTCACGACTGCGGTCACCATAGCGATAAACCGGAGATACCATAAACGAAGGACCGAACATAAACTGGTCACCAATATCATTCACTTCAGCATCCGCTGTGAAATCCATTACCAAGGGACGCATGATTGTATAATCATCAAACCAAGTCATACCTGCCAGCGAATAAATATACGGCATCATATTATAACGTAACTTAGTATAATATACAACCGACTGATAAGCAGGATGCCCTTCCGGCGCAATCTCCCATATTTCACGGAAAGGGTATTGTCCGTGTGCACGATATAAAGGAACAAACGCACCGAATTGATACCAGCGGGTATTCAGCTCACGCCATTCTTTATAATCAGCATTTTCCGTCTTTGTCGCGTTCCATTGTTTCTGTCCGGCCACATAACGATTCTCTACACAAAAACCGCCAATATCCATTGTCCAGTAAGGTATTCCACTCATGGCAAAATTCAATCCGGCAGAAATCTGTGCCTTCATGTCCTCCCAACGTGTACCGATATCCCCACTCCATGTAGCCGTGGAATAACGCTGTAATCCGGCAAATCCCGAACGGGTTAATAAGAACACCCGTTTGTTATTATCTACTCCGCGCTGACCGTCATAAATGGCTTCTGCATTCATCAGTGCATAAGCATTGAAAAATTCCGTAGAGGAACCCAACGCCGTAGGTCCGCACAAAGCCTTCCGATATTCCAAGTCGGTACAGTCACGTACATTCGGTTCGCTGGCATCCATCCACCAGGCATCGATACCCAACGGATAATAGTGCTCATACATCTGCTTCCAAAACAGTTTACGTGCATCCGGATCATAAGCGTCATAAAAACCATAATGGTAACCGGGACCTACCCAATCTTTCAAGCTATCCCTGACAGACTGCTGATACATCCACCCATTCTTGTCGAACTCCTTGAAATGTTCGGTAGTAACATAGAACTTAGGCCACACCGAAATCATCATACGCCCATGCATAGCATGAATGGAATCGACCATTGCTTTGGGATCCGGAAAGCGTGCCTTATCAAACTCATGACTTCCCCAGGCATTTTCCGGCCAGTGATTCCAATCCAGTACGATATTATCCACCGGGATTTTACGATCACGGAAACCTTTCAGTGCGCCCAACATTTCATCTTGTGTATTATATTTCTCCCGACTTTGCCAGAAACCCATTGCCCATTTCGGCATAACAGGTGACTTTCCGGTCAGAGTCCGATAGCCACTAATTACTTCATCCATATCCTCACCAACCACAAAATAATAATCAAGCTGCTTTGCCATCTCGCTCCACCATGACTGTTTCCCCTGTTCTGCCGGATCTACAGGAGTCAATGCCCGCAGCCCGCAATAAGACTGCCCGCCATCAGGCTGCCATTCAATTTTCAACGGCACACGTTTCCCTGCTTCCAGATGAACAGCAAACTTATAGCTATTAGGATTCCATGCAGTCCGCCAACGTTCCGGCACCACCGGTTCATTATTCAAATAGACCTTGACATATCCGGCGTAATAAAGAATAAACTTAAATTCTCCTGTTTGAGCAGGTTCTATCTCGCCTTCATAAGTGACCTTAGCCCCCATTAACGGCAATTTCTCCGGAAGATTCTGAATCGTTTTCAGATTCTCAAAATAAATGGAGTCTTCCCGGCGAACCAACGTCTCTCCTTTTTTCGGCACATAAGTACCGGTAAGCGCCCCTTCCTGGCCTGTCTTATCATAAAGTTTAAAGATACGATTCAACTGGGAGTAATCATTCGGATTACCGAAACGACAGAAGGAATAACTATCCAGCAGTATACCATAGTTTTTATTCGAAACAACAAACGGAACAGAAACTTTCGTATTGTACTGGAACAGTTCTTCGTTCTTACCCTTATAATTAAATTCATCCGCCTGATGCTGGCCTAATCCGTAAAACGCTTCATCTTCGGGAGATTCAAAAACCTGACAGACCGTATATCCTTTCGTTCCTTCCACTTCTATCGGAGTAAACGTCTTTCCTCCTCCCTTATTTTCCTGCAGGATTAACTTTCCGTCTTTATCCGCAAACCACACCTCTCCGGTACTGGCCAGTACGGACGCTTTCACTTCTTCTGTAGACACTGTAATCGTATCGCCATTCTGCATGACGGCAAATGGGATTTGTTTTTCCTGCGGAACAACAATCAAACTTTGCGGATCGGCAAACTTGCTGTCGGCAGTAGCAGAAACACGGATTAATTTATCTCCCATCACTTGCAGACGAACCAGTCGGGGACCTCCCGTTACTTCCTGTTGTACTTTAACTATCACGCTATCGCCTGTTTCCTCATAGACCTTATTGGCACATGCTCCGAAAAGAAGTCCCGGCAACAGGCAACAGAAAATGTTTTTCATATTCATAATCATACCTACCTTTAGGGTTCAACAATATATTTTCTCATATCGCAAAAGTAAGTACTATAAATGAAAAGTTCCCCTTCTAATGTTTTATAGAAGGGGAACTTTTAAACAGTGACCGGACGATATGTTTTTTTCAGAGGTATCATTTGTTATTTCCCTTCTTTTTCCTGGTAAACAGAGGGCAAAACACCAAATTCATCCTTGAAATAACGACTGAAATATTTAGGGTTATTAAAGCCTACTTCGAAGGCTACCTCAGATACATGAAGCTGGCTTTCACGCAATAATTGCGCTGCCCGTTTCAAGCGGATCACGCGGATAAACTCAATCGGTGTCTTTCCTGTGATCTGGAGTAATTTCTTATACAGATGCACACGGCTCATACCCAGTTCCCGGCTAAGCTCCTCTACCGAGAGTTCGGTACGCGACATATTATCTTCCACATACTTGATTGCTTTCTCTATCAATTTCTCATCCAATGAAGTAATCACAATCTCACTGGGGGCAGGGTCAATCATTCCTTGGGTGACACGATGATAGCGGCTTAATTCTATCAGTTTACGGATACGCAACACAAGAATAGTCATATTGAACGGCTTCGTTACATAATCGTCCGCTCCTGTCTGCAATCCTTCCAGCTTCGCTTCGGTATTCTGCCGTGCTGTCAGCAAAATCACAGGGATATACGCTGTGCGCTTATCCTGCTTAATCAGACGGCACAACTCATTACCATCCATTTGAGGCATCATCACATCACTGATAACCAGATCGGGTAATTCTTCCTGCATCATCTCCCATGCTTCGTTACCATTCACAGCCAGTTTGACACGATACCGCAATTCCAGACTATAACGCATAAAGATACGGAAGTCTTCATTATCATCTACTATCAGCAACAAAGGGAAATCCTTGCGTTCCGTTTCCTCCCTGGTTTCCTCTTTTATCTCCTTATCTTCTTCCTCCCCGATCGATATACCTGTCTCTGGCGGCAATTGCACCTGTGTCTCCACATGCTTTACCGGAAACTGAATAACGAAAACGGAGCCTGTTCCTATATTATCAAAGACCTTCACTTCTCCTTCATGCAGAGTTACAAAGTCACGTACCAAACTCAAGCCGATACCATTTCCGGTAGTTTCCTCTACCCCCTTATGATCCGCCTGGTAGAAACGTTCGAAGATATGTTCCTTATCCACATCACTTATTCCTATTCCGGTATCGGCAATCTTAATCTCCAGCATATCAGGAGTTCCAGCCACATGCTCTATCATCACCGTCACCCGTCCTCCTTCGGGAGTAAACTTAAAGGCATTGGAAAGCAGATTCATGACAATCTTTCCCACCTTGTCAGCATCAAAAGCCATTGAGAATGTATCTATCCCCGAGAAGAAAGAGAACTGAATGTGTTTCTTATCCGCCATCAACAGGAAAGAGTTGCAAACACTATGCACATACGAGATGATATCTCCTTCCGACAGAGACAACTGATGAGTACTCATCTCCCCTTTACGGAAATCGAGCAGTTGATTGACCAAGTGCAACAACCGCTGCGCATTGCGATACATCAACTGCAAACGTGTACTTTGCAATTCATCGGTTGTTTCTTTCAGCATACCCTCCAAAGGAGAAATAATCAATGTAAGCGGTGTACGCAATTCATGGCTGACGTTCGTGAAGAAACGGAATTTCATATTATTGATTTCTTCGTTCTTCGCCACCTCGTTTTCTATCTGCTGAAGATGAAACTTCTCACGTTCACGTTTCAGCATCCGGTAGCGTGCCAGGAAAAACACGACCACCAAACCGATGGTATACAACAAATAGGCCCACCATGACATCCAGAAAGGAGGATTGACTACAATACCCAGCGTCGCTTCCTTCATGCCGACATAACCGTCACTATTTATCGCTTTCACTCTCAAAACATACTTTCCCGGGGCAAGATTCGTAAAAGTCACATTATGTACTCCTAACGGTAAGGTTAGCCAGTCATTATTAAACCCTTCCAACTTATACATGTATTGAGTTTTCTCCGGTAAATTATAGTTATCCGAAGCAAAAGATGCACTGAAAATGTTCTGCTTATAATCAAACTCGACATTTTCTACATCGTTCAACTCTTTTTCTATCAACACTCTTCCGCCATACGACTGCCCCACTTTCACTGCCTCATCAAACAACGAAAGACCTGTAAACATCACATTAGGCAGCATTTTATTATAGCGTATATGATCCGGAGCAAAAATATTGACTCCATACAGGCCACCAATCGCAATGATTCCATTGTGTAAGGTTTTGATAGAACGCTGGTTAAAATCACAATTCTGCAATCCATCCTCACTATTATAAGCCCTGGAATCAAAAAGGTAACTCCCTTTTCCGTCAGAAGCTACTGTTACCCGGATTACCTTCCTACTGGTCGATACCCACATATTACGCTCCTGATCTTCCGTAATCGCAGCAATAAAACTTCCTTTGGCCTCTGCAACAGGAGATAAATCAAGAAACAGATGGCGTCTTACATCATATACGTTCAATCCCTCACGTGTAGCAATCCATATCAGTCCCCGGCTATCCTTGTACACATGATTAACCGCATCGTTCGACATTTTCATGCTACCGCTCTGACCTTGAACTTTTTTTATTTCACGAGTACAA
>USSR01000203.1 GCA_900557355.1 uncultured Bacteroides sp. | reverse complement strand
ATCGGTCAATAGAACCGGATAATGTGTATGTGTCCGATTCTATCGCAGCCTTGAAACACTTAGAGAGAAGTTATTGATTGTTGCGTTTCTGAGTTGTCGGTTCTATATCGTAGTATCCCTCTTCTGTTTTTATAATCTTGAATTTTCCCTCTTTTATCCATTTGTTCCAATCATCGAATAGTCCGGTGATATACTGGAACAGGTCTTCCGCAATGTTGATTTCCGCACCCGATTTCAGGTTCAATACTAATTGGTCGTTTTCAACGGAAAGGAATTTTTTAGCTCTGTCTACCGCAATTAAATAAACCGTTTGATTGTATGCACGGTCTTCGTTCAATCCTGTGTGGTAGTTGTAGGGGCCGATTGCATCGTCAGACATCGGACGCTTGGTTTTCAAGAAAGTGGTGTCGGTGATGGAAGCCCGTAACTTGCGAGCCTCTTCCCATGCTTTCTTATGTTCCGAAGCAATCTCTTCGTTTTTGATGTCCTCTTGAATTTGCCTGTACATGGCTTTGAACTCAGGTCCTTCACCTGAAATCGCAAAATTACCACTTTCGATGCGAGCGTTCACCAAGGGATTACATACTACCTTGTTGTTGCATACAAAACCGATATGCTTGCCTATCGACTGTTCGGTAGCGTCTGCCCATATCTTAATGGACTGGTCGTTCACTCTACCCATAATCTGATAGGCCATTTCACCTATTCGCTCACTCATAAAAGAGTCAAGCCTTATAGAAACAAAATCTTTGGTTGTTACGATGGGCTCTGCCGAAAGGCTGTCTTGTGTGCCGCTTGTGATGTAGTACCAGCCGTTGGGGCGGTATGGTTCAAAACTCCTTCCCAATGAAGTTAACGTTAAAGACGCAATTACTAATAAAACAGTGAACGTTTTCATGGTCTGACTTTTTATATGTAGTTATTCAATCTTTATTTTAGTCCGACAACTACCTCATGGATTGATGAATGAGTCGGAATATCCGGTATCAAACATAAGATGCTCATTGTCATCTTCTAAATAATAGCTTAGAGCTGGTTCACCTAAATAATAATCATCTATATAGTTGTTGTACCTCTTTTGCAAAGATAACAACTAATCAACGTAATAACTATATAGACAGGGCAAAATAAACTTGTTTATCAGACATTTTTTTATTGTGATACAGAAATGCTGCTACTTTTTTCTGTTTCCCTTAATAATCCGCATTAACTTATTCTTTATGAGTTGTTTTCTCAACGGAGACAAGCGATCGATGTACAATTTTCCTTGTGTGTGCTCAAATTCATGCTGAATGATTCGTGCGGTATAGCCGTAGTAAGTCCTGTTTTGCTCTTTGAACTCATTATCCTGATACCTGATTGTCACCGACCAGGGGCGTGTAACTTCTTCGTAAAGGTCGGGAATACTCAGGCAACCTTCCCCTGCAGTCCATACTTTCTCGCTATAAGCTATTATTTTTGCATTGATGAATGTTTCCTCTATTCCGCAATCCTCTTCCACAAAGAAGTGTTCTCTTTCCTTAGCGGACATATATGTATAGGTATCTCTGCTGTTTACTATGAACAGCTTGATGGGAAGATTGATTTGTGGTGCGGCTAATCCGCATCCGTCCGCATCTCTCAGCGTCTGCCACATGGTTTCTATAACTTCCTGGATATTGGGATAATTCTGTTCTATGTCTTCACATTCTTTTCTTAATACGGAGTTGCCGTAGACGGTTATCGGTTTAATCATATTCTTTTTTGTGGCAAAGGTAGGCTGTAACTACCATTGTTCATCGTAAATTTTAGACGTATTTTCTATGTGTATACATAAGTTCTATGCGCGAAATTATATATATGCAAAAGGTGTTTTGAATGCTTTAAGATGTACTCTTGACCGGATATTCTACATTTTCTGACCAGTTTTTAGTCGTTTTTGCCAATAAAAGGACAGTAATAGATATATATTGCTTTTATTTTCAACATCTCTCAATTAATTAACCATTAAATTTGCAATATAACCATTAAATTTTATACGCTTATGAAGACAAGATTGCTTATCTTATTATTATTCCTATATGTAGGAGGAAATCTAGTAGCTCAAAATGCTACAATTACGGGTGTTGTCACAGATAGTGAGACTAAGGACTTCTTAATTGGCGCAACTGTCATGCTAAAAGGTTCGAATAAGGGAACAATAACAGATGCCAATGGGCAGTATACCTTATTTATACCTAAAGGCAAGCAGACAATCCAATTCTCTTTCATTGGATATCAGACGCAAGATTTTGATGTAGATCTTAAATCTAATGAAGTGAAGACACTGAACCTCGTTATGCGTCCGGATAATCATATGTTGAAAGAAGTCGTGATCAGCGCTCAAGCCAAAGGGCAGACAGCAGCGATTAAAAGTCAGTTAAATGCAACTGGTATTATGAATGCTGTATCTGAAGAAAAGTTGCATGAACTTCCGGATGTAAATATTGCTGATGCTATTGGCCGTCTTCCTGGTTTAATGATCCAGCGTGATGGAGGAGAGGGCCAAAAAATCATCATACGTGGTTTGGATCCTAAGTATAACTCGGTAGCTATTAACGGTATGAATGCGCCATCAACAAGTAGCACCGATCGGAGTACTGACTTGAATATGATTTCACCGGACATGATTGCTGGGGCTGAAGTATTGAAAGCCAGTACGGCCGACAAGGATGCCGATGGATTGGGAGGAACAGTAAACCTAATAATGAAAGATGCCCCGAGAGACTTCAAACTTAATGTAACCGGAGAAACAGGTTACCATTCACAAATTAATGGAATGGGGCGGTATAAAGGTGGTATCATGGCGAGCAATCGATTTTTTAGCGAAAGATTAGGTGTCATATTTACCGCAAGCGCTGACCAGACAGACCGGAGCAATGATACATTTAATGCAGCTTATAAAGTAAATGGTAATACGCCTACTCCTGGGTTTGATTACACGAAACCATGGATTACAGGGGTTAGTCTGGAATCAAATTTAGAAAAGCGTCAACGTTTTAACGTAAACCTGAATCTGGATTTCGACTTGGGAAAAGGTTCTAAACTCAAAATGTCTAATCTCTTTAGTAGAATGAACAGAGATCGTGATATTCGTCAAAAACGTTATGATTTAGAAGGAACCCGATTGAGATTTCAACAAACTGACCGTAATTCACATAATACCAATATTACCAATATGTTGCAAGGCGAGTTCAATGTTTTGGGAGCAACCTTGAATCTCGGAGTGGGACGTAGTAGTTCGCGCACAAGGACCCCATACGATCACCAAATGCAATTCCGGCTGAATGCCCCCTTTACAGCTGATATCGATGCATTATCTTATCAACCTCCCTATTTGATAGCTAATTCTAAATTCGTCAAAGAAGATGATCTTACACAATACTATCTGTATGAAGCTATTTTTAATACAGAGTTTGCCAAAGAAACAGAATACAGTGCATGGCTAGATTTAAAGAAGCCTTTTAGTTTCGGCGAAAAGGTCAATGGATACATTAAAATCGGTGGAAAGTTCCGTCAAAAAGAAAGAAGTCTTGAAACAGCTCGTAGGTATAGACGTATGGATTTGTCTGAAGGAGCTGATCCTGTATTCGAGAATATGCCTGATTTAACTCCATCATCTTTCAAAAATTCCTATATAGGTATCACTGATTTCTTAGACTCTGGTTATAAGCCTCATGACTTTTTAAACAATAAGTATAAGGATTTATGCATTAATTTTGCACTAGATCATAATGCCATGAGAAACTTTTATAATATCAACCAAGATATATATGGCAAAATCCTTACCACAAAAATTCTGAAAGACTATGATGGGAATGAGAATCTTTGGGCAGGATATATTATGGGTGAAATAAATTTTGGCAAGTATGTTACATTTATACCAGGTGTACGCTACGATTTTTCTCACCTGAAGTACAATGCATACAGTGGCTCTAATGTTCCTGACAATGAAGAAAAAGAACATGAGTTTGAATATGAAAAGAGTAATGACTCCGACAAATATGGATATTGGCTACCACAAATCCATTTGCGTGTAAAGCCAACAAACTGGATGGACATCAGGCTGGCATACACTGAAACACTGTCAAGACCTGATTATAACCTGCTTGCTCCACGAACAATCATAAAACCGAATGTGAATGAAGTAACATGGAGCCGTACTAATTTGAAGCCTGCTTTATCTCGGAATTATGATGTTATATTGACGTTCTATCAACCGGATTATGGACTCTTTACTATTAGTGGATTTTATAAAGATATTAAAAACTTTACTTATACTCGCTCTGCCTATATGTTGAATGGTACAGTGACGGATCCTGCTAATTTTGACTTACCTATGAGTTTGTCAGGTGGTAGCATTACCTATCCTTTAAATAGTCCATATAATGCAACGTTGAAGGGGTTGGAATTTGATTTGCAACTGCAGTTCCGCAAAATGAGGAACTTCATGAAAGGTGTGGTATTCAGTGCTAATCTTACTCTTATGGACTCTAAAATGAACTACTTTGAAACATTGAAGTCAAGAATTAAAAATCCGGATTTTACTCCCGGAGGTACTGAGAAGCCATTCCTTCCGACCAACTCTGACATTATATATACAGACCGGTTGTTAAAGCAACCTTCCCTACTATTCAACGTTTCTTTGGGATATGATTACAAAAAATTCTCAGGCAGAATATCTTGCAACTATCAAGACGGAGTATTGATTGCAGAACAGCACCGCCAAGATGCAGCTGATGTGGAATCTACGCGTCCATTCGTGAAATGGGATATGCAGTTGAAATATAGTTTGACCAGACAATTCTCTCTGTATGCTACTTTGTCCAACTTTACACAATCTTCCGATCGTAAACGTCGTGATATAACGAACTATCCGTCCAGAGTTGAATACTATGGTTCGGCTGCATACATCGGCTTTAAATATGATATCTTTAAATAAACATTATTCCACTAAAACACTAAAGTTATGAAACTATATAAAATATATTCTAGAGCTATAGGATTACTTTTCGCATTGTCACTCTTGTGTGTGGGCTGCGAGAATGAAGATATACTCGATATTAATGATCTGGAAATCTCTCCAAGTAATCCTGAGAGTGTAGTTATTGTAGAACCGGACGATGGTATTACGTCGGTCAACGCTTTAACCAAAGCTATTAATGAAAATGGAGATGCAACATATATATTGCGTCGTGATGGAGTTTACTATATGGAAGGCAAGAATGTCTTCAAACATAATGTTGTAATTAAGGCCGAAAATGGTTCTGGCAAAATGCCTATCATACAACCTATTTGTGACGCGCAAGGAGCCTTAAATGCTGATATGATCCGTTTGGAAGGTAGCGCCACTTTTGAGAATATCTATATCATAGGTAAAGATGCGGCAACTGGTAATCTCATGCAGCGTTTATTTCGTATTGACGAATCAAATGTGAGGCTGAAATTTGACAATTGTTTTATTGACCATTGCAGGAACTTCTGTATTCGTACTGACAATGTCAATAATAAAATTTATCTGAATAACTCTACCATTCGTAATTTAGCTCTCACAAGTGATCCAGCCAATGGCAGATTGATAGATTCACGTGGAAACGAGCAAGATAGTATTGTCATCAATAATTGCTATGTTTATAATAACACTGCCCATATTGTACGATTTGATAATGTAGTCACAAACTATTTTGGAATTAAGCACAGTACATTCTATAATGTTGGGCACCATATACAAATAAACTATGCTATCAAAGTTGAAATTGAGAACAATATTTTTGCTAATGTAGGGTGGAAATCAAGTGCCGCGAGTGATGTGTTTTGGCAAATTTCAATACCAAAGAAAGATGAACGTGCTCAGGATATTAGTATGAGTGTTTGCAATAACAACTTATTTTTCTCTGAGGAATTTGAAAGACTGTTTGCCAAATACCCGCAGAATTTGAAGCGTACCACACTCTCTGACGATGGCTATCAACTGATAGAGGAAGGCAAACTGACTTTTAAAGATAATTTCTCGGAAGTACTGACTTTTGATTATCCGCCTGTTTTGCCAATGGAATATATTGACAAGTTTTTTGAGAATATGGGAAGTAATATGTCCAAATGGGCAGATCTTCCATTTTATGTTGACGAAGACGGAGTAGAAGGTATTGAAGTAGGAAAGACATTCACATTTCATTATTCAACCTCTTCCAAATCAGCAACAGCTTCCACAACCCAAGGACCTATTGGAGCATCGTTTTAAAACTAAAAGAAAATGAAGAATATACTATTTATATTTTTAGCAGTGTTATACTCTGCTTGCATATCGGCTCAAGAAGGAGATAGTAAGAAGGTTAAAGACAGGGTCCATCCCTATCTGATAATGACAACAGAAGATGAATCTGTCATCCGTTCTGCTATACAAACAGATGGAGTGTGGAAGGAATATCATGCCATCATGATAGAAGAGGCCGATAATATTCTTGGCAAGCCTAATTGCCAAAGAGTTATTCTTGGCAGAAGATTGCTTGAAGTGTCGCGTGAATGTTTGCGCAGGACGTTACTTTTAGGATATGCCTACAGAATGACTGGTGAAGTGAAATATGCCAAACGGGCAGAAAGTGAATTAGATAATGCCGCAGACTTTGTTGATTGGAATCCATCTCACTTTCTGGATGTAGCTGAAATGACTACAGCTATGGCTATCGGATATGACTGGCTTTACAATTTTATCAGTGATCAGACTAAGCTTAAAATAGAGAAAGCTATAGAAACCAAAGGTTTGAATCCATCATTAGACAGCCAATATAATAGCTGGCTCTATCGAAATAATAATTGGAATCAGGTATGTAATGGGGGAATAACACTTGGTGCCTTGGCTATTTATGATAAAATTCCAACCCTTGCTGATGAGTTGATTAACCGAGCTGTTCAGTCTGTTAAACTACCTATGTCCGTGTATGCACCTGATGGTGCGTATGCCGAAGGCTATTCCTATTGGGGATATGGGACGACTTACAATCTCCTCTTAATTGATGCTTTGGAAAATGTTATGGGAACTGATTATAATCTTTCTCAGGAACCAGGTTTCTTGAATACTGGAAAGTTTATCCAGAACATGTTACTTTCTGATGGCAAATCCTTCAACTATGGAGATTGTTCTTCATCTGGTCGCGTAAGTCCTGCTATGTTTTGGTTTGCTAATAGGACTGTCGATAAAGATATTCTTTGGAGTGAGAAATACCAGTTTAGCCTGTCTTCTAAAAAGAGTATTAGGTCCTATCGATATGCTGTACTGGCTCTGATATGGGGCGCTTCTACTTCTATGGATAATCTGCCTAAACCTACTCAAAGAATGTGGGTATCGAGTAAAACAACCACTCCTGTTGCCCTTATGCGGACTACTTGGGATTATCAACAGGGATTATCCATTGCGCTCAAAGGAGGGACAGCACAATCAGGACACACACATTTGGATGCCGGTTCTTTTATCTTTATCAGTAAGGATACTCGCTGGAGTACGGATTTAGGTCCTCAGGATTACAACTCATTAGAATCCAAAGGCATTGATTTGTGGAATAAGAGTCAGGAATCTGATCGTTGGAAAGTGTTTAGATACAATAACCTGGCTCATAATACACTTTCTTTTGACAATAAATATCAAAATGTGAATGGTTATGCAACGATTACAGACTTTTCGGATAATGAAAACTACATGTATGCTATTGCAGACCTTACCAAGATATACGAAGGTCAAGCAAAGGAAGTAAAAAGAGGAGTAGCTATCGTTGATTCTCACTACGCCGTTGTTAGGGATGAAGTAAAGACATTGGGACAGCCCACTGTTATTCGCTGGAATATGGTGACGGAAGCTCAACCTGCTATTATAGGAGAACATACAATACAGCTATCCCAGAATGGAGAAAAACTGTTATTGGAGGTGGAATCTCCGGCAAAGGTCAGAATGAAAACTTGGAGTGCGACATCACCCAACAGTTGGGATGCCAAAAATCCGGGTGTGACATTCGTTGGGTTTGAAGCTGAACTGCGGCCCAATACAACAGAAGTATTGCAAGTTAAACTCATACCGGAAGGTAATTTCGATTCCAACAAAGAAATAATGCCGTTAACTGATTGGAAAAATAACTAATAATAAAAATTTTATATGAAGAAAAAGACATTGATTTTGGCAGTCCTAGTAATAGGACTACTCTTACCATCATGCAGTAATAATAGTAATGATATGATGAGTTCTGTGATAGAAAAAGGATTAAAACGTAGCATTGAACAGTCTGAATTTATGGCTGCCAGTCTGATGGATCAGCCTGACAGGCTTCCAAAAACTACAGAGAAAGATGGAACTCTTGTTACGTCAGATACGCATTGGTGGTGTAGTGGTTTTTTTTCAGGAACTTTATGGATGCTTTATGAAGCTACTGGGAATGAAACGCTGAAAAAATATGCAGAAAACTATACGATGCGTATTGAAAAGGAGCAATATGCTTTAGATACGCATGATTTAGGCTTTATGATGAACTGTAGTTTTGGAAATGGTTACAGAATAACAGGAAATGAAAATTATAAAAAAATCCTGTTACAAAGTGCCCGGTCATTAGCAACACGCTATAACGAAAATATAGGAGTTATTCGTTCGTGGGATAATAAGCCTAAATGGATGTATCCTGTAATTATTGACAATTTAATGAATTTGGAACTATTAGAAAATGCATATAAATTATCACAGGACTCATTGTTTGATAAAATTGCAAACAGCCATGCTACGATAACTATAACAAATCATTTTCGCCCGGATTATAGTTCATGCCATGTTGTAGATTATGATACCATAACTAATAAAGCGCTCAAAATGGATACCCATCAAGGATATTCAAGTACTTCGGCATGGGCACGTGGACAAGCGTGGGGATTGTATGGCTATACAATGATGTATAGAGAAACCCAGAACGAAAAATATCTTCAGCAAGCCATTAACATTGCGAAGTTTATCTTGCACCACCCAAACCTTCCGGAAGACAAGATACCTTATTGGGATTTTGATGC
Organism: uncultured Bacteroides sp.; assembly: GCA_900557355.1. GTDB lineage: Bacteria > Bacteroidota > Bacteroidia > Bacteroidales > Bacteroidaceae > Bacteroides. The sequence goes on along the minus strand of USSR01000203.1, from coordinate 1,050 downwards.
ACCTAATATTCCGGACGAACCGCGGGATGCTTCTGCTGGAGCTATCATAGCATCCGCTCTGTTAGAATTGGGTCAATACGTCAATGATGATAAGCTTTCTAAAGAATATCAGTCTGTAGCCGCTCAACAACTGAGAACACTCTCGTCAGACGAGTACTTGGCGGCTCCCCAGACAAATGGTGGGTTTATTCTTAAGCATTCAGTGGGAAATAAACCCCGAAACAGTGAAGTTGATGCTCCACTTACGTATGCCGATTATTATTATGTAGAAGCGTTACTCAGATATAAGAAACTGTTGCAATAGGTATTTCGGCCAATTATATAAGAATGCGGGTTAGGACGGTTAAGACAATCTAACCTGCATTTTATTTATAAACAACACTTAACAACTACCATGAAAAAGAAATTGGTTTATTTGTTTTTACTATTATGGGGCTGCTGCAATCAAGTACAGATTGCACGCGCCCAATTTGCTATGACAAACGTATATGGACGGAAATATGTACTATTAAATGGGAAATGGGATGTAATCATAGATCCTTATCTGCATGGGCATAAAGACTCTATCTATAAGGATAAACCTTTAAAAAGTAAGTCCGATTTCAAAGAATATGCTTTTGAAGGAGGAGTACGGCTTAATGTACCGGGTGACTGGAATTCTCAATATCCGGAATTAAAATATTATGAAGGTACAGTATGGTACGCAAGGCATTTCAGTATAAAAAGGAGTTCTGACGAAAATGTATTTCTATATTTCGGGGCAGTAAATTACCAATGCACTGTATATCTGAATGGAACCAAAGTGGGGGAGCATGAAGGAGGATTTACTCCATTTCAGATAAATATAACAGACTATATTGTTTCTGGAGACAATTTTCTTGTATTGGAGGTTAATAACTATAGAAATAAAGATGCGATACCTGCTTTACTCTATGACTGGTGGAACTATGGTGGCATAACTCGGAATGTTATGATTGTGAAAACTCCCCAACTATATATTGATTATTATTTTATACAGTTAGACAAATATAAGCCGGATCTGGTTCATGT
>USSR01000202.1 GCA_900557355.1 uncultured Bacteroides sp. | reverse complement strand
GTTGATGGAAACATTGAACTTGCCGAAAGATGAGTTGAAGAAGTTTGCGGAAGATGTATTGGAGCGTTTCAACAATCCGTTTGTTGACCATGCCGTTACCAGCATTATGCTGAACTCTTTCCCGAAATATGAAACTCGTGACCTGCCTGGTTTGAAGACTTATCTGCAACGCAAAGGTGAATTGCCTAAGGGGCTGGTTCTCGGTTTGGCCGCTATCATCACATATTATAAAGGTGGTGTTCGTGAAGACGGTGCTGAGATCACCCCGAACGATGCTCCGGAAATCATGCAATTGCTGAAAGACCTGTGGGCAACAGGCGATACCCAGAAAGTAACCGAAGGTGTACTTGCTGCAACTTCTATCTGGGGCGAAGATTTGAATAATATCCCGGGACTTACCGCTGCTGTAAAAGCTAATCTGGATTCTATTCAGGAAAAAGGAATGTTGGAAACAGTAAAGGGTATCCTTTAATTAATCTATTAAGTATCGTAAAGGAAGTAGGGTGGAGCAGCGGCTTCGCCCTATTTTCTTATGTTAAGAAACATAACTATGTCTTTTCTGTTCCGATAAATTCTTTTTGTCATTCCTTTTTAGTATATTTAAAGCGTTAATTCTTAAAATCAGACTGCTATGGGAAAGATACTATGTACTGTTCTCGTGGGGTTCTTATTCCCTTTATGTGTTTATAGTCAAACCTTGAACACATCTTATAATCTCCCTCGCTCAGGAGACAAACTAATGAAATGTCAGATAACCACTATTCAACCCAATAAAGGTGGTAACCAACAAGTTTGGAATTTCACAGATATTAAACTCCAGGATGCGAATTATGAATTGAAATATGAAGCTCAGGGTAATGATACAATTATTGCTACAGAACACCGTACAATGTATTACTATCAAAAATCCGGTGATTCTCTCTTTTGCATTGGCTATGAAAATCCAACAACTTTTATTATCTATCAAAAACCTGAATTATTGCTTGCCTTTCCTATCTCTCAAGGACATACCGTCTATGATTATTTTGAAGGTAAAGGAAATTATTGCAATTATTTAGATATACATTTACGTGGTAAAACAACAATTACAGCAGACGCTTCTGGAAAATTAATATTACCAGACGGAGATACGATACAGAATGTATTGCGTACTTATACTCACAAGTATATCCATCAACAAATGCAACCTCAAAAAAAAATCAGATAATTCGTCATGCATAGATACTATCCCTTTCACTATCAATAAAGATAGTATAGACTATCTAATTGCCAATGATTCCGTTCATATAGAAATGGAAATATGGCGCTGGTACGCTAGTGGATATCGCTATCCTATATTTGAGACAATAAAGAGTACCACATACAAAGTAGAGACTCCTTATGAGCATTTTACTACTTCTTTTGCCTATATGCCTAGTGAACAATATTATGATTTGCCACATGATGCAGAAAACCAAAGACAAAGAGAAATCAAACAACAAGAAAAAGACTGGAAAAAAGAAAGGGATAATAAAGATACCCCCAATATCCCAATTGATTATCAGATTCAAGTATACAATAATGATCTATAGGTTTATTATGAGTTAAAAGAATCGAGTAATATTTCGATTATTCTTTATAACATACAGGGGGAACAACTTTCTGCCATTCAGAAGTATAACCAATCTTCGGGAGTTTATAATGAAATTATTAAAATAGGTGACTATCCTAAGGGAAAGTATATATTACAGATAGTTGTAGGAAATAAAAAATATGGCGAGAAGGTCATAAAGAAATAATTATGAATTATCATTAAAGACAATAGTTATGAAAAAACATATTTTGATTATAATATATTTAGTTACAAATATATTTAGTATGCATTGCAGTCCGTTATCCAACGATACAATAGAATTGCCACGATTTTCTGCAGATAGCATAAATTCTTTGATCAGAAAACAGCAAAATGAAAAATATGAAAAGAAATTCATGCAACGAAGTAATACGGACATGAATGATAATCTCTTAAATGTATCGGATTATACGCCACCTACACCTGAAGTTGCGGGCATGAATTTATATGGAAATATCCCTGTTAATGAATATACGGGCACTCCTGATATCTCTATTCCCCTATATACACTAAAAAGTGGCCAAATAGAATTGCCCATTACTCTATCATATCATGCAAGTGGTATAAAAGTTGCGCAAGAAGCAACATGGGTGGGATTAGGATGGAATCTGCTTGCAGGAGGATGTGTTACACTGAACGCCGTTGGTAATGTAGATGCATGTTCCGCAAATTATCCATCATGGGAGGAATGGGAAAAAATTAAATATCAATGGAAAGTTATTGCTGGAGATACAGCCAATATTCGAACAGGTATTGAAGACCAATTTCACAAATGGGGATGCTTATCCTATGATCAATACACAAGTACAACTACCGATGATGTATTAAATCAAGGGTTATTCGGGCAAGGGGAAAGAGATGTTTTTGAAGTTTCTCTTCCTAATGGACTTTCATTTAAATACATATTACATCCCAAAAATCAAACCCCTATTATTATCGGGCCACGTCATAATTACAAAATAGTACACTCTACGGGAGATATAGTGGTAACTGATGATTCTGGAATTCAATATACTTTCACAGCCTATACCTTCAATGGCAAGTATGCCCCACTGACATATTTGTTAACTGAAATTAAAGACACGAGAAGTAATATTATATCACTTTCTTATGTTGATGCGAGCTATTACTCTATTCCTGTTGTTTCTGAATATTACACGATTGGCTATCCTCTTCATAATGATTTTACTAAACGGAACTTCAATTCAACAACCAATAAAGCTCCTTATCTATCAAAGATAGAGTCTAATACTGAAGAGATAAAATTTACATTAAGTAGCAGAGAAGATCTTTCTCCTGGAACAACAGGGAGATTAGTTTCCATCGAAATAAAGAATAAGTTAAACAATGAAATTATATATTCATATAATTTTGACTATAGTTATTTTATGTGTGCTACGAATGCAATTGGAGGTAATGCATTAAGTAGTGAAGATTGCAAAGGAGCAGCAGGATACGCTTCTCAAAATCCAGAAGTAACTTTACGTAAACGACTCAAACTACTTTCTCTTTCTAAACAAAATAACAACCTACAAGGGGAAACATATTCATTTATTTATAATGAAGAACAACCGTTGCCATATAAAACATCCTTCGCTATGGATTATTGGGGATTTTACAATGGCGCAGAAAATATATCTTCACTTACCGGTTACCGCCACACACTTATACCCTCTATTGAAGGATTAGGAATTAATCAAAACGCACTTATAATTCAGGGACAGGAGCTACCAGCACAAACAGCTGTCAGGAATGCGAGTCGTAAATATATAACGGCTAATATGCTAAAAAAAATAACATACCCGACGGGAGGTAGTGTAGAATTCGAATTTGAACCTCATACTTTTACTAATGCCAAAGTCATTTCAAAAGAGGATTTAGAAAAGTATGCTCCTAAATTGGCATATTTAAATACGGTGAATAACAATAATGCAGAGTTTTCCACTCCCTTTGTAACTTTCAATATTCCATTTGCACAAACTGTAACCATAAATGTAACAGTCCGTTTTGATGATTATTCAGCGAGTCAAGTCGAAGGTTCAGGAACAATTATCAGGCAGGTTGGTTCTACCGGAGGAGGTATTCTAAAATCATATAAAGTGACATCACAAAATGTAACTGATGAACATTCATATCATGTTGTTGAATCATTTACATTGGAAGCTGGGGATTATGTAATGTCATCTACTTTAGCGTCAACAGTTCCCAATCAAGGTTACACCGCCCGTAATGTTAGCGCTGCAACATTAACTTACAAATCACAAATATTCAATGTAGATATAGACACTTTGGAACATATTGGTGCCGGAGTGAGAATAAAAACTATTACCCAAAGGAATAATACAGGAGAAATCTTAGAGAGAACCAAATATCTTTACGAATTGGATAATCATAAAAGTTCCGGTCTGTTGATGATTCCTATTAACTTTGTGACTGATCATAATATCCGTCATGGTCTGGATAATTGTCCTATACATAGCATAGTAGACCATCAATTTCGCAGATATGATGCACAAACATTATCTCCTCCAGCTTCTGCTTCCAATGGAAATCCAGTCGGTTATAGTCGTGTGATTAAACAAAAGGAAATAATCAATATAGGAAAAGAAGTACTTGTTTTTGCCAATGAAAGTTGTGAAGTTATTGATGCTACACTTTGCTATTTTCCAGAGAACTACAGTGGACGCTTAATCAGGAAAAGTACATATGATGCAAATAATAAACTCGTAAAAGAAGAAATTAATGAATACTCCATTGCCAATAAGGCTAAAGAATTAGTCAATATAAAAGTCATAGACAATTATGTTGGTCCTGTAAATCATTGCCTTTCAATTGAAGCACATCCTTATTATAATCCATATATATATAATGGACGTTTTTTTATAACTTTATATCCATACATTGCTTATGACATCCAGTTAACTCAACAAACAGAAACTGAGTATTTCAATTCAGTACCAATAAGCAAAGAAAAACTTTATACATATAATCAACGTAATCAAATATCAACCTGTCAAACAAGTACCAGTCGTTCCGACTACATTCAGGAGACATATAAATATGCTGCCGATTCTTCTTTCTATAAAGATCACTTGGACTATAATGTACTTACTGCAATAATGAGATATAAACGTACATCAAGCAGTTCAACAGCCATTTTAGAAAATAAGTATGGAAATGCATTTACTAAATTCACATTGCTTTCAAGTACGGAGTCAAGCAATATATCACCCAAAAGACGTACTGTTTCATATAAGTATGATAGTAAATGGAATCCTGTCGAAGTAACCTATCAAGACAGTTCGTCGGTTGTTTATTTATGGGGATATAAATATTCCCGGATTATTGCAAAAATTACTAATATTACATATGCCAAAGTACTGTCTCGATTAGGAGAAAGTTCGTTGAATACTCTGTGTAGCTCTAATATCCCCAATAGTACTTCACTCTATAATTTGCAAAATATATTTTCTGATTGTGAAGTTACCACATGGCTTTATAATCCATCATACGGAGTTAGTGAAGTAAGGTCACCCAATGGATTAAAAACATTCTATGAGTATGATGCTATAGGCAGAGTTTCTGAGATATTAGATTTAAACAGAAAAACAATCATGTCATTTCAATATCAGTTATCCCATAATGGAACATCACAAAATTTCTTCAAAACTCGTACTATGATGAATGAGGAAGGAAATAAATATATGGAAGTATATAGTTATTATGATGGTTTAGGTCGCCCATACCAGACAGTGGAATGTAAAATCACTCCATTCCAAACTCATTTAATCACTTTACAAGAATATGATGCTGCAAATAGGAAAACATATACATGGTTACCCGTTGAGTCTGCTACCAGTACATATATGCCATCTGCTTCTGTTAAAGCTCAAGCTGTAGCTGATTATGGAGATACACATCCTTATACAAAGACAGAATACGAAGCTTCTCCTTTGAATAAAATAGTCAATCAATACGGAGCAGGGGAAGATTGGAATAATCACCCTGTACACATTGAATATATGACAAACACCACTTCTTCTCCATTGAACTGTCTTAATTACATGGTTAATGACAACGGAACTTTGGTGTCCAGCAATCAGTATTACGCCGCAGGACAGTTATATGTAACCAAAAGTACTGATGAAGATAATAACGTCGGGTATACCTTTACTGATAAGTCGGGACACACTATATTGACACGACAAATCTCAGGAAGTCAAAATCTTGATACCTATTATGTGTATGATGGACTTGACAATTTACGATACGTTCTTCAACCGATGTATCAGACAAATGCCAATCTGAATATGTATGCTTTTCAATATAAATATATGGGAAGACAATTGTGCATAGAGAAAAAGATGCCGGGAGCAGAAGCGATTAAATATGTTTATGATAAATTAGACAGACTCATATTCTCGCAAGATGGCAATCAACGGTTACAAAACGAATGGACTTTCTATTTGTATGATAGGTTGAATCGTCTTACAATACAAGGCATTTGCGTGGAAATAGACTGGCTATTTAATTCCCGATGTAGCAGTAACCTGCTACAGAGAAAATAGCAATACAGGTTTGGGGGGAAGTGGATATTATTCTACATTTATACCGATTGATAAGGTCAAAGAAATACACATTGTGAATTATTACGACGATTATAAGTTTTGTTCATTAACAGGATTTTCCGGTGTACCACATTTCTCAATGGGCAGCAATGCCAAAGGCTATCTAACCGGTAATGTCGTTACTATTTTGGAAGATGGTAAGAAACTATATTCCGCTAATTATTACGATGTTAAAGGCAGAATGACAAAAAAGGTCTCAAGCAATCATATGAATGAATATGAAGTGGATAATATTACTTATTCTTTTACTGATAAACCATTAACAACAAGTCATACACATACAGCAATAAATACAACAGAATTATATACTTATGATTATGATCATGCAGAACGCCTGCAAGAAGTAAGACACAAGTTAAATGGGAATAGTGAAGTAAAGCTTGCTATCAATACCTATGATAAGTTAGGGAGATTAAAAACCAAAACACATCATGGCACTTCAGGACATAAGCTGACTTATGAATATAATATACGTAATTGGTTGACCCAAATCAGCGGAAGACTTTTCGAACAAAATCTTTATTATAACACAGGGAGTGGAAGTCAATGTTATAATGGCAATATTGGAAGTATGACTTGGAAGAGTGGGGAAGATGGTATACGTGGCTATAAGTTTACTTATGATAATATGAGTCGCATGAGAAATGCTATTTATGGCGAAGGGACAAGTATCACTCCTCCTACAGGAAAAAACTTCTCAGAGAATGTGATCGGTTATGATTATAATGGAAACATTACCGGTCTACAAAGATATGGTAAGGTGAGTGGAAGTACTTATGGAAAGATTGATGATTTATCCATAACATATGTGGGCAATCAACTTAATAATGTGACCGATGCCGCAACAGATCCTCTTTATAATGGTGCATTTAACTTCGTTGATGGCAATAAAACTTCTATTCAGGAGTACAAATATGATGCTAATGGTAATTTAGAACAAGATTATAATAAGAAAATAGCTAAGATTCAATATAATAGTTTAAATTTGCCAAGTGCACTACAATTCGCAAATGGTAATAGCACGGATTATTTATATGGTGCTGATGGTATGAAACGACGAGTAACCCATAAAACTGCAATTGCCAATATTTCCGTACCAATGGGACAGATAAAGGAATTGGCAAGTAGTCAGATTTCTCAGACTAATACTACTGACTATTGTAATAATGTGATCTATGAAAATGGAGTTCTAAGCATGATTCTCACTGAAGAAGGTTATGTGACGTTAAGTGGAAATGCTCCTATTTATCATTATTACTTGAAAGATCATCAAGGCAATAATCGCATAGTCATGAACCAAAATGGAACAACGGTTGAACAAGTTAATCATTATTATCCGTTTGGTGGCTTGTTTGAAGAGGGTCTAGCTACAAGTGATCAGAATTATAAGTATAATAGTAAAGAGCTTGATAGAATGCATGGTTTGGATTGGTATGATTATGGAACGAGGGGGTATGATGCAACATTAGGGAGGTTTATGATTATTGATCCATTATCTGAAAGGTATTGCACAATTAGTCCATATGTCTATTGTGCGAATAATCCTGTTCGCTATATTGATCCAACTGGAATGTATTTTGATGAAGCAAATGAGAAAGAAGCTCGAAAAATAGAAAGACGTCTCACTAAACGAATATCTAAATTAGAAAAAAAAGTTGCCAAAATAGAAAGAAGAGGGGAAGATGTTGGTGAATTGAATAGTCGTATTAGTGAGTTGAGGAATTCTCAAAAAGACGTTACTGACATGAGAAGTAATAAAAATATAGAGTTTAAATATAGCAAAGTTACAAATAAAAATAATCCGGCAGGAACTGGAAATCCTGTTACTTCACTAACTGGCATCAATGATGCTGGCCATAATGTTGTGACGATGTATACTGAAAAAAACATGGGTAATCGGCTTCATGAATCTAGACATGGAGGGCAAATAACTAGAGGAGAGTACAGCTTTGATCTGAATGGAAACCCAACAACTGGTTATGGTATAGATTCAGAGGTGTCAGCATATAAAGCACAATATTCATACGAAGGTAAACTTGTTTACATTGATGCTTCTAATACTTTGAATCAACAAATAGGTAGTGCGGGAATGACTCCTCCTATATCTACTCTAATTAATATTAGGTCCATTACGCCAGATTTTGTAAAGACTCGAATAGGCGAAGTAAGATCCATTATTATTGGTACGAATAGAATCTATCGTTTAAATCCTATATATGAATATTTGCCATGAAATCAAATTTATTTTTTATACTATTAACAGTTCTTGCATTGGTTGTTGTATCATGTAAAACTAGTTTTGAATCTCAAGTATATGATTTCCAACTTATAATTGATTCGAACACTTATGATGAGAATGAAATTAAGGAACTAATATCTGAAAGTAAGATGAAAACTATTGTCTTAAAAAATGATTCTGTATTAGAGTTCAGGAAACGTCATGGAGGTTTGGGAAGCTTAATTACAATTGAATATACATTAGTTGATAATGAAATAGTAATTGATTCTACCGATGTGACCGGGCGTTATATTCCCGAATTATCAGGTATCCATTTTTTATATAGTCGAGACAGTTTAGTCAACAGACAAACAAATGAAAAATATTACAATCAAAAGTTCGTAAAAAAAACAGAAAGAAAACACTAAAAGCGACTAAAGAATACACCTGAAGGAGGTTATCATGGATCGAATCCATATTGGAAAGTATCATCAAGAGCAGAAACATATAGAATATTTTAATAAAGCTAATGGGCTATTCAAATAAATATGAGAACAGGATTTTTATTATTAGGATTGTTTCTTTTTCTTTCCTGTAAAGAAAAGACTATATCCAAGCAAACAGATTATCTGTTTAAATTGCCTCAAAAGGATGTTTTTGTAAAAACTTCAAAGTTTCAAGGAGGAAGATTTGTGATATTTTTCGCATCCGATTCCTTACTGCTTGATAATGCTAAAGATTCTATTGAGTATAGAACAGGATTTTATTCACAAATAATTGTGGATAAAACGGACATATATGTTAATTCTCAATATAAAGGGGCAAGGCTGATAAGTATAGGAAATGGTAATTATAAATTTGAAGAGATTACTGATAGTCTTTTTTATAGCAAATCTGGAATAGTAAATATTGGGAATCATAGTTTCAATATTAAAGTTGTTTCTGATAGTGTTTTTAGTGAAACATTCTTTGAAGATAACATACAAAAAAGTTCATATTCTTTTATAGGTATAGATACAGATGAATATAGCATAGGTATCAATGGGAAAATAATCAAGAAAGGAGATATATATGGAGGCTGGCAGTAAGGATAATGCTACTTTTGAAAGATTCTTTATACAAGGAGAATATACGAGAGCATGCCAAGATTCGAGAATTGGAAAAGGAGATACTCTTATGAGAAGAGGAACAATAGAAAAATAGTAAGAATGAAAAAAATACTACTATTAATCATATTAAATTGTATCGTTCTATCATGTATAAACGATAATGCCGTAACTAAAGAGAAAAAACGTAACTTTTCTTTTTGTATACCGGAAATAGATCTTACTGTTACAACATCTAAGCAGGCAGGCGGAAGATTCTATACTATCTTTACTAAAGACAGTATAGAATCCTTGCCAGATAGTATTGTATTTTTACCTGATACAGTTGCCTATATTGCAAGTGAAACGCAGGAGATGGGACCTATCTCTTTCATAATAAATCCCGCTCAAAAAGACAGTATATACATTGTTGAAAATCCATATATAGAATATATTCAGAGCTCCAAATATAAATTATGTTTATTAAAATATCAAGAACGTGAAAGTTGCTTCTTTGAGCCTCGAATAGGAACTGAGCCTTTGATATTAAAATACCCATATATCCATATTGTGATATCTACAGATAC
>USSR01000201.1 GCA_900557355.1 uncultured Bacteroides sp. | reverse complement strand
AATATTTCATCTTTATTTTCGATTTTTGAAGTGTCAACTTATTCAGTACACTACACTTTCCAGAGTATCCGGAACCCGATCGCATTAGTCCATACTCCTTTACGGACGATCTGCAATAATGCCTGTCCCGAGAATATGAAGTATGATCTATTACTTGTTATCAGGCATATAGATTACCTTGACGAACATTTGGATAAGTTGTCCGGATTAAAATACCTGCATAATCATCCCGGAAACCTGGATATTGCCGAACATGAATTAGGAAACTTTTTGAAAGACAGATTTCGTTCCCTTCAAAGTTATGCAACCGACAAACACATAAAATTAACTGTAAAGACAGCATTCAATTACGCCAGCGCATGGTTTGATAAAGGTAAAGTCACACCTATAATCGAAAAATTTGTTATGAATGCAATTGACTGTTCCGAACCGGAATCGAACATTATATTACTAATTTCAATCTGTCAGGAACATTGGGAAATAAGTGTAACCGATTCAGAAAACGGTAAACTGACAAAACTGTATAATGAGCATAAACGCTGGATGCCTAAGTATAAATCTGAGTTTGAATGCCATTTCGTAAAAAGCATATTATTGAAAAAACTAACAAATTTGTGCAGCGGTAAGATTTTAGTGAATAATTCAAGTCATGCGATCACATTAAGGTTTCCAGTGAAATGTACTTGTGGAAACAAACCGAATCACCCGACATTGTGTATCACTAATAGTCCTGAGAATGAAAAGATAGATACTCTGCTCGTAAAGGCTCCCTGCAAAAGAAATTCCCATAAACCGGTAGTTGTACTTGCTGACAGTAATGATGATTTCCGTTCCTACCTGGAAGGTTGTCTGACAGAAGATTATACAGTTAAAAGTTTTGGAGACGGTGCTGAAGCTATGGATTACATAAAAAATGAATATCCTGATTTAGTGATTTGTGATACGGAACTTCACAGCATGAATGGCGTTGAATTCTCATCAAGGTTGAAAACATCCTGCCATACGTTAATTATCCCTATCATTCTTTATGGCTCGCATATAGATATTGACCGATACAATAGAAGAAAGACTTCTTTGGCTGATACATTTTTGCAGATACCTTTTGGAGTGGAAGAATTGAAGATTGAGACGTCAATCCTTATCAAAAACAATCGTTTCCTTAGAAAATCGTTCTTACAGAGAGTGTTCGGAGAGAAGTTTCTGGAGATAAAAGCTACAGAAATTTTAAAGACTGACGAAAGCCCCCTGATAAATAAAGTGACTCAAATCATTCTGAAGAATCTGGATAATGAAAAAATGACCATAAAGTTCATAGCCGAAGAACTTGGAACAAGCCGGACTAGCCTCTACAATAAATGGATCCAACTAACAGGCGAACCTCTTAGGAATTTCATTCGCAAAATCCGCATGGAAAAGGCGTATGAAATGTTGGAGAGCGGGAACTATCGAGTAAGTGAAGTTCCGGAAAAAATAGGAATGAAAAATGTGAGTAACTTCCGTGAAAGCTATAAGGACTATTTTGGGAAAACGCCTAGTGAAACAATCAAAAATATTTGACATATTTATATCAATAAGAAGTTTTAAGTAAAGTAATCTGAGTTCGATATGAGAACCGTTGATGCAATCAATCAGGTTCTTATTATCGTACTCAGATTAATATATCCATTCAACAGCTAAAAGTCTCAAAACGCCAATGTAGCAATAGGAGAATACCATCCTGCCGCTTTCCTTGCAGAATTTGGACTGCCAGTGCAAAGATTGTATCCATAACTATGTTGTTCAGTCGTTCCTGTCTTGCCGCTTCCTCTTTTACAGACAGGGCAAATAAAGATATATCTTCATAAAAACCTTCGTATGCTTCCGGTTGTGCAAAGTGAAACAGGTTACTCGAACAGGCAATCCGAGGCTGTTTCCGTGCAAAGTGCATGAGCGGACTTAGGTGTATTAGCTACCTTGACACTGCCTTGGTAGCTACCTTTATAGGCTCAAAGTGACTACCTTCGTGCAGTGTAAAATTATATCAACAAACACCTCGTATTACCTATTTTCCTTGATATCAGCTTTAATACGGATTTGCCAGATAATCCTCCACCATCTTATCTATGTTTTCGATAAAGATGCTACCCATTTCCGTACCGGCAATCATGGCACGAGTGCCCTTCATGGTAATATTTTGCCCATTAATCTCTGTGATAGTGATACTTTTATCCCATTTTTTCATCATCTCCAGAAAGCCCCCGTCCGGATTAATGATACTCCACTTTCCGGTAGCAGGATTTCTGTAGCAGATACTTAGTTTGGTTGCCGTCCCTGCCAGCGCATAGTCTCCATAAATAGCTACCGGCTTGCCTACGGCCGCTCTTGCTTTAGGACCGTCCCATCCTTCCTCTTGCCTTGTAGCCACATTATAAATATGCACATCGGAATCGCCAGTACCTTCCTGCATAATAACTCTCTTTCCATCAGTGGCAACACGTTGGTTGTCTCCCACCACATAACCAAATAACTTGACCCATTTTTTTTGGTTCGGATCATATTCATAAACGCCACTGTTGGTAGCCAAAACGCTTCCATAAATAGAACTTTTATATGCGGATATACCTGACGGCGTATCTTGTACAGTACCCAGGTTTCCATTCTCATCGATGGGATATATGTAAGAGCGATTGGCATAACTTCCGGTGGATACATGATTTCCACTCACTAAAAAATCTTCACTGATGCAGACGCTGTATCCATGTCCTTGAATTCGTCCATTCGCGCAATACCATTTTCCGGTATTCTTGCTCTTTTTTATAAAATAAGTGGAATTATTATTGTTTCCGTTATCGGCAGCTATTACAATATAATCTCCTGAAATCCCGACATCTGCACCAGTTCTCAAAATGCTGCTATATGTTTTAGTTGGAAACTCTATTGTTCCCTCTTCATCCTCATATACCGGTACACCTTCTCCCCACGAACCATCTGGCTGCTTGTCGTACACACGGTAGCGATACTCTCCATTACCAGCATTAATAATACAAATCAGGCGGTTACCGGAAAAGGCACTGTTACGAGCATCAGGTATCGCCGTCAACTTCGGCTCAAAAGTTGAACTATCACTCGCTTTCAGCGTAGCATTCAGAATTGTTTTCTTTCCTGCCGACAATGTAAGATCACTGCCTACGCTGCAAACATACTCCTTTCCGTTTGCCAAAGTGATAGTGATATTTTGCTCTTCACCCAATGTCTGGGGTGGCAGCAGGCATTCAAAATCCAAATGAAACACTTGCTGGTCCGACCACGATTGCTTCATTCGAATGCTCTGTGTGCCTGCCTTGTCATTCGTCACACTCAACTGGTACTCATCAGAAGCATCCGTAGCTATCGTTCCGTCCGCATAAATATGATTGATTCGTGCCGTTGCCCCCATCACATCCGGTTGCGTCACCGTGGGATCCACAATATCCACGGACAGGTAAAGGCGTGCCGTAAGATGATGGAAAGTGAAATCTAGCGTATTAGTGGTGGAGGATGCCGACTGGTGTGCCGCCATGCAGATGCCGGACAGCAACTTGCTTTCCGAAGTCTGGTCTTGTGGGATGGCAATGCTCGTCCCCACTGCGGGCAGAGTGCTGTTCATGGTTCCGTACCAAGCATATACATCTACCGCTGAGGAGGTGTTCAGTAGCCCCGTCCATAGCTCCCGGTCGGCAGCAGCATCCGGAGCAAATGAACTATTCGTTCCCGAATAGCGATATTTGTAAGAAGCACTTCCGCTCCACCCGATAAGAATCGCATCACCTTCGGTGAAGGTAGTCCGATCATTCCTGTCTGCCACACGAGACATTGTATCGGTGTTTTCTATAATAGCAGTTACCCGGAAATCCCTATTATTCTGTTCGCTGCGTTCCGTTTCGTTCATGCAGGAAACTGAAAGCAGCAGTCCTGCTATCAATATCTGATATTTCTTCATAATATTCTAAATCTTACCTATTAAGTAGTACATTTTAACTATTTTTTATCTGTATAAATCCAGTGTCACTTGCTCCACAGTGCCCCTTGAATCGGTAGTTTCTTTCCAGAGCGCCCACCCCGTATGCTTCTCAGCTTCTGCATTCAGCAAAGCGCATAGCCCGGTAAAATCCGTAAATGAGGCTATCCCTGTAGCCGAATCGTCCGGTGTGCACCCTGCGGCAGTATTTCCCGCCATATAGTGGCAGGCACTGAAACTGACTCCCGGCTTGCTACCAGCCAGCCAACCGGCAGCGGGAGTATCTCCGGCCTGATTGCTCAATTGGGAAAGCTGTACATAACAATTGCTTACCATCTTACCGGATGCCACACCACCCGCCAGTCCACCGATACCGCTTCCCGCCGATGCTTTGCTAAAACTCACTGTAGAACCGGAAAGGGAGGATGAACCTTCAAAAACAGCAGAGTTTAGGATATTGCCATTACAATAACCTGCCAATCCTCCTATATACATGGCACTTGTGACTGAGGAATTTGTATCAACCACCGTTGTTTTGACTAGTTCCACCGAACAGTTCAGAATGTCCCCGTCTACTTTCCCCACCAACACGCCTGCATACGTGGCACCCGAGGACTCGATGCTGTAACCGGTAGTAGTGCTGTTACCGGGAATAGTTGCCACCCGCAGGTTACTAATACCTGCCTGTGTATACCCCACAATGCCCGAATACGTTCCCTTAATAAGTTGGGAACTGTTCTGCAAGTCAATGCTGATTTGCCATCCCTGCCCGTCTATGGGCAAAGTAAGCGGATGGGTGTCTGTACCTACAGGTGTATAAAGCTCGCCTGTGACGGTTCCTGTCAGCAAGAACGAAGCGGTCAGTTTGATGGTAAAAATTCGACTTGTACCTTTCGTCTCATACCGGCCATAGTCTTCATACAATGTATAGTCGGGTGTCGTTCCGTCAGCCGAGGTAGGAAGTCCGTTGGTATTCCATAGCTTGGTGAAGGCCACCCACTCAATGACGGAACCAATACCTTTTTCTTTACCCGATATGTCGCCTCCCGCCCCGGAGCTCCAGTCCTGACCTGCGGTCGCGGTTACCTTTCCATCTTTCTTTACATTGAGCGTATACCTCACACCCGCTCCCTGCTGCCATACAGTGGGGGTGGTAGGAAACGCTATGCCGGTTTTAGTAACCTGCATACTTGGGTTTCCGTCCTGTGTATAGGTAATGGAGAGGGTGGCGGCAGCTTTGTTGGGCAACAAAAAGAAGGTGGCAAGTGCTGTGGCATCGGTGACATTGGGCGCCACTTCCGTACCACCACTGGCAAGGGTTGCGTTTACAGTCTTTGTTCCTGTATAGCTTCCCCAGTCGAAACCACTGTCCGCGAATGTCAGTGTCACCGTTGCCGGAGCATTGTTTACAGACAAGGCGGTCACTTTAATCCCAACTTCGCTCCTGATGCTGACATTTACTTTGGTAAGGGCATGTTTCAAGTTGAATTTCACCTTTTCGCTATCGGTGGAAGGTACTGTACGGTTCATCAGCGGCGTGGCGGCAAGAAGGTCTGTCTGGTCGGCTTCGGCTGTGGGAACGGTGTAGGTCAGTTTCGGGAAACCTGTTGCCGTCTTGCCCTGAAAAGAGGGATTGCTGCCACCCGATGCCGCTTCGTCCACGTAGGGGGCGTATGCAAAGAAACTGATTTTGTCCATCGTGTTGCCCGGCCAGTATTTCACAGGGGAGTATGTCCAGCTGCCGTCACCCGTCTGTCGTTCCACCTGCTGGTTATACATGAAGTTGGGGGTGGAACTGCCTTCGCTGAATGCACCGTTGGTAAAGTAAGCGAACACGCCTATGTCCGTAAGGTCGGCTGCCGATTCATATTCTTTCGTTGCCCTCGTCCCGGGCACATCGCCCGAAAAGCCTACCGGAATATTTCCTTGCGGCGTATGCGGTGTGTCATCCTCCGCTTGGCAACCGGAGAGTGCCGCCAGCAGGCCGAGTACCACGGCTGTCAGGTAGTTTGTTTTCATCATCCTTGAATATTCTTTTTGTTCTATCCTTTTTTATTGTGTGACCGGAAAGGGACATTCAACCCCGTCCGGCCTGTATGCTTTCCCCGGAAAGCGGTTTAACCATCGGGAACGTCCGTTAAATGTCGCCTGTGTCGCCGGAAGTACCGTCTTTCCAGTCCGTAATAGCATCATCCACAGTTACCTGTACCGGATTCAGTGCCAGGTTGAAGGTGTAGGTGTAAGCCGTACCCAGTTTCAATGCCCCCGAGGGAAGGTCCACCAAAGCCTCCGTCTCGCTGACCAGATATTTGTTGGTTGGGTCGTTCACATCGGGTGTAATCGCATCATACGTCAGGCGGACTTTGATTTCGCCATTAGCCGTCGTTCCGGTTTCCACACCCGGAGTTTCACTGTCATTGACCGGTATCAGGAACAGGAACTCACCATCTTTGAACAGGGATTTGGCACTGGTAGTCGCTTCAATGGCTGTTTTGGTATAATCGCCCACTCCCGAAACGGCAGCGACATTCATGATATTCGCTACGTCGAAGTCGGTGGCCGGAATGTTGGCAGCATCATATTGCCAGTGCTGGTTTTTATATTCCGCTTTCGTATAGAATTTGGAAGTTCCGTTATTGGTGGTTCCCAGTATCTCCAGTTTCTTTACGAATATCCGGGTGTTTCCGGACAATGCGTTTTTCAGTTTCACCTTGAACAATACTTTGGAAAGGATGTGCCCGAACTTGAAATTCACCGTACCGCTGTTTTCCGAATATTTCTGGTCGTGCTGGTCGGCAACTACCAAATCCACCATTTCGGTCAGTTTGGTCGCGTCTTTCAAGGTAAAGTCTATGAAGGGGATGCCTTTGTCCGTTTTTCCCGACAGTACAATGCCTTTGTTTGTTCCGACTGCGGGAGCGGCTTCATAAGGGGCATAGGCAAAGAAAGATATCATGTGGTTGGGGTTGCTGGGCCAATACTTGATATTGTCATAAGCCCAACTGATAGCGCTTGCATCATAATGCACCTTTTCGTTGTACATGAAGTTGGGTTGTGTGGTAGTCTTTGCCGTTTCCCAGTTGCTTGCGCCGGTATAAAAGGCAAGGATACCGAAATTACCTTTGGTGTTGTCTTTCAAGGTAGCGGTGGTGGTTTCCGCCCCTCTGGTCGGCACACCCGTGTACACGTCAAAGCCCACTGTCGGATGCGTGTCCGGATTCACGTCTGTCACTTCATTCTGAGAGCAGCCCGCCATTGCAAAGGCTGCCATCGCCATCATCAAATTTTTCGTCCTCATTTTCTGTCAAATTTTAAATTTATTATTAAAGTTTCCTTATATGTCTATATCCTCGTTCTCTTCTTCATCCCAGCCGTCCACATCGGCATCCATGCCCGAACTGCCTTCAGGTTTCACCGTAGGCACGGTTTCACTACATGTCACATCAATGGTGATGCTGACAACTCCTTCGCTGTCTTCCGATACGTTCACCTTCATATCCGTAAGCTCTTCCGTAAACTCCGTCTTTCCGTCCACGAGCTGGGCCTCAAAACGTACTTCATGGAGAATGTTCTCGTCAAAACCGAACACGCTGAGCGTGGCGCTCATCGTGCCTTCCGTCTGCGAGCCGGGCAGGTAAACGGAATGGTCCAGTTCGAACTGTTGCGTCATAGTCTGCTCCGAAGGCTTGCCCGAAACGAGGAATACGGATTCCGGCACACCGCCCAGCGTACAGGTAGCGGTACGGATATTGTTCAGTCCCTTGATGTGGATGGTGGCGGTTATCTCCTTGGTCAGCTTCCGGGGGGTGAAGCAGATACGGCAGGGGGACGGATTTTCTGTCCCTCTTGTAGCGGAAGGTTCATAATTGCCCAGCATACCGGGAGTCACTTCAAACTCTTCCACATAGCCGGCGGCAAGTTCGTCGGGGCTGTCCGTAGCCACTTTGCCGTTATCCGTTCCTTTGGCCTGTGCATTCCTGACATAAGCTTCCAAAGTGTGGTGGGCATCCGTCCCACGGAAAGCGATGCCGCTGAAATCGTCGAACGAACGGTTGAACACAACTACGTTGTAGCGCCCTTCTTTCATCCGGACGGTCTTGCGGTTACGGTCGCCCATCAGCACGGTGACCGGGCTACCTCCGCCTATAGGGTAGAATACGGCGGTAGCTCCGTATTGTCCTTCCAGTTTGCTCAACCCTGTCTTGCTCCAATCGGCGGTGATGGTTATCTCCGCCTCGTCGGAATAGGTAAGGTCGCGGCGGTCGCAGGAGCAGAGACACAGGCATACAAACAAAAGTACGGACAAGGGATAATATGCTCTTTTGTTCTTCTGTCTGAAAACAGAGATATGGAGCACAGTCCGCTTGTCACTTATCACTCTATCACTTACCACCTGTCTCATCTTCCACCTCCTTTCCCTGTTTTCACCTTGCGGTTGAGCAACCACACCAGCGAGATTTTCACTTTCGTAGGACCGAACCATGTATATTTGCCGTTCTCCTGCCAGAGCAACGTCCGGTAGTTGTCACGGGCATGGTAGTGCTGGTAATCGGTACGTAACAGCCCGATACCGATGTTATATTCCAGTCGCAGGTTACCCCCTATCCGGTGGGCATACCCGTAGCTGATACCTGCGGCGATAAAGAACTCGCCCTGATAACCGTTATCCTGCCATTGCAGGTCGTACTTGCCGCCTCCGGCATACAGTCCGAGGAAATGGCCGGTAAGCACTTCTTTTGTTTGCCGCTTTTTGCTGTTGCCCAGCCAGTAGCGGCCTTCCAGACCACCCATGAAGATTTGAAGGCAATATTTATCACCGTCCATCAGCCACCAGGGGAACATCAGTTCACCGTTGAGCGAGTAGCGGTTGTGCTTGCCCACAGGTAATTCGATTTCTACATTAGGCATCAGGGCGGCATCGAACAGCAGGTTGGTTTTCAAGGCGAACAGTGGACGCTTTTCTTTGGTTTGTGCATTCCGAAACGTTGCCTGTGCTTGTTTCCGGATGCTTTTCATCCCCGGATACAGCAGTTCGCACGGTTTATTCAGGGACTCTGTATCGGGAGATACGGGACGGGGCAATGCGGGCAGGCTGTCCGGTTTTACCCACACCAGGCACACGGCGGCATTGCGCAGGTATTGCAACATCCTCTCCCTGA
Organism: uncultured Bacteroides sp.; assembly: GCA_900557355.1. Classification (GTDB taxonomy): domain Bacteria; phylum Bacteroidota; class Bacteroidia; order Bacteroidales; family Bacteroidaceae; genus Bacteroides. The sequence continues at coordinate 1,002 of USSR01000201.1, read as the reverse complement.
TGTAGCGGTAAGAACTCCCACCGTCCAACTTCCTGAGCAATGATTTGCAATGGTCGCTGTCCGAAGTGTGATCAATGATTTGCAGCACTTTTTCCCGGTTGGGAAGGTGCTCGTCACCGGCTATCAACCGGCGTAGTTCCTGCCAGTTCTCACCCTGTGGCCGGGGATGGATCCGGTATTGGTCGAGGTACGGGTATTTCCATACCAGATATCCCTTTACGGCTGTGGAGCGTTGCCGTGCCAGACGTTCGTTATACTTCCGGTTACCGTCAGGAGAGGCGAAAGAAAGGATATTGATCGAGTCGATCCGCCCCGTCAGGCTACCATCGGAAAGCACTTCATCCAGATGACGGAGGGTACGGGCATTGTCCATGTATCCGTTATCCACTAACGCCTTGCCTAAACGGAAATAGAGTAGCATCGGTTGCCCGGAAAGATCCGGTCTGGGAATGCTCTCCTGTGAATGCACACCCGTCAGCAGCCCGAAAAATAGTCCGAAGCCGAAGGCAATGCGTTTTACATTTATAATAGGTAAGTAATTCATATTGGGGCTGATTGAGGGGTTACCAGTCGGCTATTTTAATATCTGCCAGAAAGGTACGTGCCACTTGATTGAAAATACCGATCTTATTGGCGATTTGACTATGATAGATATAAAATTCTTCCGGAGTGGGCATATTGCAACGAATGGGTTCATTCAATGCCTGGAGCACATCCAACAGGGAGATTTCCGACAGAGGATGCCATAAGGCATACGAAGAGAGATTCCCCGGCTCTTTGTCCGGCAGACACCGGATAAGATGGCCTTTTTCTAATTTGTCGAACAAGTCTTTCCATTCTTCCGCGGAAAGAAGGTAATTGACTGATTGCAGGGCATTGCCTAAAGCAATGTCATGCAGTACAGAGATGGCTGTTTGGGTACATATAGATAGCATCTGCGTTTGTTTTGGGGTTGACTAAAAAGCTCCCCCTCGAAAAAAAGTTCTCTCTATCCACTGATAT
>USSR01000200.1 GCA_900557355.1 uncultured Bacteroides sp. | reverse complement strand
TTTTCTATTTACACAATATTATGGAGAGTCCCCTCAGAAAGAAAAATAATCCTCTTTCTCTAATTTCCGGTTCATCCTCACGATGATAAAAGTCCGGTCCGGGTTCCAATACCAATGCTGTACCGACATCTTCCCCCTCTGTTCTTGTCGACAGCCAGCACTTCTTAAATTCCTGTTCATTATAAGTCACTATCTGTTTTCCGGGGTCAGCAATCTGAAACCAATATTCCCCTTTTCTTTTTTTAATGCCATAGCAAACTACAAAATGATTTTGGTTCCAATGTAAGATGCAAGGTAACGGTACATCCGTAATAAATTGCTCAAATGATACATAAACTCCCGCCGTCCGAAAACCGATAGCCTCTCCCGCATCACTAATCCCCAATAATGATACTCCCTCACGGGATATAAATGAACGTGCACGCAATGTCTGTAATGAATAGCTTTTACCATAGTATTTAGCAATCATCCGCAAACAGGTAGGGCCACAATCCATTGCATCCGCCTGATGATAATATGGAAACGAGTGTTTCATTGATTCAGCCTTATTAATACCAAAATAGGATTATCCTCATCCTCAAACGATAGATTCCCCAAAGAATCTTTCATATCATCCGGTAACTCATTTACCTTTGCCCCCATTAAAAGATATTCGCGCCCATCTATTCGTTCATAAGCAAAAAAGTGATTCAAAAGCGACAACTTACTTTTCGGCACTACATGTGAATCATCCAATTTATAAGCTTTCTTTTCCTTTTTATCATAATAAGATAAGAAAACTTGTGCACCGACATGCCTCATTGTATTCCAGCGAAGTAATAAAAAATGCTCTGCATCAACGAAAGCCGTACATATTCTCCGGTCATCATCAGGAACTTCAAAATTGTCTGTATCCAACAAACGGGACTTTCCTTTGTCCCAAAGATAAACTATTTTTGCTTCCATCCCATTAACATGAAAAACAGTATCATTAAAAAGATCCCAATATACAAATGAATCTGCATCTTTTACATTAACACCAAACAATCCATACGAAGCTGCATAATCAGCTCCAAGTTGAATTTCATTACTACGCCGAAATGTCTTCATCTGTCCCTTAGTATCCGTAATTACCCAAAATAGAGACTTACGCGTCTCACCTCCCAAGCAATTTCGATAAAAGAAATATATCAATCCATTTCTATAGTACATTTGTATAGGATATAGACCATCATCGGGAAGTTCTACTGAAAAGAAATTCAGAAACTCTCCATCAAAATTATAAACTATAAGCTTTCTTGGTAAACTGTAGACATATATTCTTTCATTCTCTTTATCCATTGCTATAGCTCTATAATTGGTATACTCTTGGGGAGCACCTCCGACGCGACCTATTTTCTGTAGAAAAATTCCTTGCCTGCTATATTTTAAGACCCCTTCATTAGTATCAAAAAACATACAGTCATCATCAATCAAAAAATGTCTTCCTATCCCCTTAATCAACATGGACGTATCTAAAGGAACACACATAACTGTATCTACAAATTCAGAAATACTGATGAACTCAGAAATATGTTCTTTCGGATCAAGAATCAAATACGGGCTTTTCTCACTCCTACAACAGGATAAAAGGAGAAAACTTAAAAAGAAGCTGTACATATATACTTTCATAATGTCAGTTATCAGTGGTAAGATTTATCCTACCACTGACATAATATTAATTAGTGACAAGAAGCTAAAGCTTCAGTTCCTTCCGATTCCCTTTGAATCGTTATTAACAGTTCCGCACCACTTGCGCTATAAGCGCATACTACACCTTTACTCGTTACATCGCTACCCACGTAGAAAGTAGTACAAGTGTAAAGTTTTTCACCTGAAGCACAAAGATTTGAGACTGTTGCACCACCATGAATCTGCTTCATTTCTGCAACATCTAAAACTCGTTTCATAAGCATAAAGTTTTAAGTATTATCGTATGAATTATAATAATGGTTAGCTACTCCATTACCGTTACTGCCCTACGATATTCCACAATAACATTTATATATCAATTGATATTTAAATCTCCAAAATGTCTCATATCTTCAATTTTATAACTATCCGGTAATTGATAACCATTTATCAAAACAGTAGGAGTTGCTGTCAATCTGTTTTCAAGTTGCCACTCTTTATGTTTGCTCAACTCACGATTAACCTCTACAGACTCCAAATCATAATCAAACGTTAGGATATAAGTCTCTCCCAAATATTTCTTTCCAGCGAACCAATCATTATAAATTGCTTCAACTCTCTCATAATTCTCTTGTTGATAAACGGCAAGAAGAAATCGGGCACTCTTTTCGAGTTCCTTATTAAAGGAAGAAAAGATATACTGAACACAAACCTTATCTCCCATTTCCTTCAACAATGCACCAATACGCTTATGCATCTGCGCACATGGATTACAATGAGGATTAGTCAAGACCGTAATACGCAACCTTGCTTGCGGACATCCCCAAACGATCTGAGAAGTAGCCGGATTTACTTTATAATGAGGTTGTAACTCCAATTGAGAAAGAAAAACACTATCTAACGCTTTCAGATTGTTCAATTCATACTTCACATTCTCCAACTGTTCCGAACGGAACCAACGTTCTGATAACAGATGTAAAGCCAAGAAAGGTAGTAAATAAAGTATTGCCACAAACAACATATCTTGCATCTCAAAAGTCGGTAATCTCCATTGCCCGAATACATTCACAACAGCCGTCATCCACAAAAGCAGCAACACAGACAAGCACAACGGACACCATTGTTTAGCAACCTTATACTGATACCAGACACTCCAACCTGTATAAGGCAAAGATAATAAGTTGACAAGCATTAAATAGGGCATCCATTGAGGGTAAAATACCACCAAAGTAAGACTCGAAATAAAATAGCCGAGCCCTATTTCACTCCAACTAAACATCCCCCATAATTTTGCAGCATCAGATTCTAACACACTGTTACAATCACCTTGTTTAAACAGTGAACAAATTTTATCTGTATACTCACTCTGTACTTTGCCTTGTTTCAATAACAACAGAAAACTCACACCAACACCTGCCAGATTAATAAACAATAAGAAACCACCTGTTACAGAAGAGAATAAATGATGCTCCCAACTCCCCAAGATCAATAAAACAACTAAGATCATAATTACGCCTATTTTCTGAACAGAATTAAAAAATGCAGTCTTCCGGTGTTTCTCATATTCCGGTTCTCGTGAAGATTCTCCCGGTTCAGCAACAAGTGCGATACCCGACCATAGCTTTTTAAATTCATCTACAGGCACAGATATCTCTTTCTCACGCCAAACATAATCGACAGCCTGATCAGACATTTGCCTTACTACCACAAAATCATTACTGACATGCGCCACAAAAGGAGAAGCTAATTCTCTTAAATCCTTATCCTCCACCTGTATTCCTGCATTTTCTATCTTATATACAGATAGCATGTCCGACAAACCATACAAGTTATAACGATGCGGATGTTCTGCAAAAAGTTTATCGGCATAGCTTCTGGTAAAAGGAATATGTAACTCATGCAGATAGGTTGATAATAGTGTTTTCATATATTCAGATGTCAATTAACTTATTCGTGTTATTTCTTTAGCCGAATCCTTATCAATACGTTATTACCTTCTTCATCAATACGATCAGCCAACTTCCGTATTTCAGGATCATCAGAAGTCAGCCAAGCATCCAATAATTCATAAGGTTGATAATGAGCTTCTAAATATTCACGCCCATCTATTACAAAATAATTATAGGGAAAAAAGAAAGGAAGCCCCCATAAATCATCAGTAATTCCTTCCGAATTAAACAACTTCCCGGATGCTTTATCATAAAAACAATAATTCCATCGCCCCTTCATTATGTCATAGGGACGCCATATACACAAATAATAATTAGTTGTTTCTATGATAGTATATATCATCATAGACTGATAGTATTCTTCCTTTTCTACCTTAGCAGGAGTCAACCGCTTACTCCATTTACCCCATACAGCAAAAGCTTCTTCTCCTTTTTCTGAGATACGGTAAATAGTATCACTATATTGATTCCATACCAACATGGTATCACCAAACAATCCCATATGATGAGACGGAAAACTTGGATAGTTCCCTGGAGCAAAATGTAAACCTTCATCCTGTTTGGAATATAATAAATTCCCTATTGTATCTGTTATTGCATACATATAAGGTGCTGATTCGCTATCAGCGTTTACAAGATAATAAAAATAGAATTTATCTTCCAGATAGTAAAACTTCCATGCCCATTCTTTAGGAAGTTGAAGAGAATGTTTATTAAGAAAGGTTCCTTCATAAGAAAAAGACAATAACGCAGAGGTGTCCATACAGTAAACATAAATAATCCTGTCTGTTTCATTTATCGCCATATTATAAAATCTTCTGTATTCACCCGGTCCTTGCCCTATAGCCCCTATCCTGTTCATAAAATGCCCTTCTTTATCATACCTCAATATTCCTTGTTCCGTTCCAGCCAAGAAAAAGGATGAAGCATGTACTATTTCGGCTCCCTTATAGTCAATAGAATCCGGCTGAATGATCGTCATTTCATCGGCGATATCAGACATTCGCACATTCGCACTAATGAAATCATCATAATTCCAAACCACAGTTTTAGACTTCGTATAGTTATGACAAGAACACAAAGCAAACAGAACAAGAAATACAAATATATCTTTCATAGGAAAAAATACAAATATTTGAGAGAATAGATATTCTATTCTCTCAAATATCAATTTTAATTAGTAACAAACAACAGCCACTTCATCTCTAATAACATCTTGATTCATGTGAACTTTAGAAACCGCAGTTTGGGCGGCACTTGCACTTGTTGCACATACTGAACCCTGAGTTACCGTTCCACTCATCCAAGAAGTAGAACAAGTGTACAGTTTTTCACCTTCACGACAATAACTTGAAGGAACTGCCCCTCCACGCACCTGCTTCATTTCCGAGACATTCAAAATCTTTTTCATAAGCATTCAATTTTAAGTAAAACAATAAAGAAAACCTCCGCCCCATCCATCATAATAGCCAGCTACTCCATTATGATCAAAGCCTTACGGTATCAGCATCAAAGTTGGAATGCAGCTAACATCCCGACTTGGAATGTAACAAAGTTAGGCAGGATACTACACTTAAACAAGAAAAGATACTGGACAAAAAACAAATAGATTATAACACTAAAAATCAATACATTATCCCAAGAATTGAAGCAAAAAGAAGAGCATCAACCGGACAAAATATTCTCCTTATTCTCTACAATTTCCGTATAAAATCATCAAAAGTATCACCCCCAGGCAACAAAAACTTGCTCTTCATACGTTGCTTCGACTTCGCAATAGCATCGACAGTCACATTAGTAACAGTAGCAATCATGGCATTAGTAAACCCGGCACGGATAAGATAACAGATTCTCCGTTCCTGCATGCCAAGTTTATAATCATCCAGTTTTGCCGATATATCACCATAAAGAGTATCAATTACTCCAAATATCTCCCCCCATTCCTCATCCGATTTCACCAACCCACATACTGGCTGGCAACGCAACTGACATAACCGACTCAGTGCAAGTGTACGCTCAACAGGCAATAACGAATGAATTTCCTGATATTCTTTCAGTTGTTTTGTATAGGATATATTCAGTTTCTGCAAACAAGAGTTCAATTCATCCTTATCCTTTTGCCGGACGGACAACCTTTCTATCTGTTGAGACAACTCTTTATTCTCTTGCAATAATTGCTCTCGTTCTTCTTCCGATTCCACCCTTCCTTCATCCAATTGTTTCTCATTCTCTTTCAGACGGGCAAGCAAACTTTCGATACGCCTCCGAATATTCCGTTTATATAAATGGAAAGACACAAAGCCAATTACAACCAAAAACATTGCTCCGAAACCGATAGACAGCAACCATACCTTACGGCTCAGCAACTCATTCCTAATCCTCTGGTTTTCATTCTTCAAGACTTCATTATTATATTTCTCCTTTATATCACGATCCAATTCCTGCAGTTCTTCATTCATCCGACACCAATCCATATAAAGCTCCTGATATTCTGAAGCGAACCGGCGATAATCTTCTATCTTAAACTTTTCACTTTGTAATGCACTCAGACTCCGCTTCCTTCCATTCATAAAATCCTCCTTTATCAGGAACATCCCTATCATAGAAGACCGTCGCATCGGAAGTTCGTCTGTTGCCGATCTCCTACGATATTGAAGCATTTGCCGTTTAGCCTCTTCCCAATCTTCCACATTTTGACATATAACAGATAATTCGGTAGAAATATCCATAAATAAGATGGGATCGAAGTCAGCTACAGCCTCTTGCGCCTGCAAGTAACAATATAAAGCACTATCCGGACGGGAAGATAGAAGATGGGCACGCCCCATATTTCGCAAAGCATTGGCATAAGACCCTGTCAAAGACTTCTGTTTGAACAACCCGGCTGCTTGCGAGAAATAATGCAATGCATCCTCAGAGTGCCCCCTATTTAGATCTTGACGACCATAATAGCAATAGATAAGACCCTTCAACGACGGGCTTTGTACTGTGTCGGCAGCTCTTAAAGTCGTAGTGCGACGAACAGAAACTTCCCTTTCAGGGAGCTGACAAGATGCTGCAAGTACAGTCATCCCGAAAAGAAATAACAAACAAAACAGCCGTTCCCGTAGCAATAGCAGTTTCAATATAATATGCATAGGTTATTATTCATGTATGATGCTACAAATATACTGATTTTCATAAACATCATCCATTTCAAACTTACATTTCTGCCAGTATGCCTTAGTATTTCTGTAGATGAATTTCCTCTAAGCTTTATGCAGTTTTGATTTGAGTATTTTCTTTCTCGGTAGACAGAACACCGGTAAAAAGAAGAAAATACCGATAATAGACATGATTAACCCACCAATAGTACCCGACGCCAATGGGAACCAGAAAGCCTCTTTCTCCGTCCCCACCATGAAAGGGATGAAACCCAGAATCGTGGAAACTACCGTGAGGAAAATAGGCACTATTTTAGCATTCCATGCCTTTGTATAAGCACGAAGCATGGAAAGGCGCGGAAAGCGGCGGCGAATACTGTTATACTCATTCAAAATATAAATACTGGCATTCACGGTAATACCACAAAGCAATACAAAGGATGCAAAACCTCCCTGGTCGAAATTCAGGCGGAACCAGTAGAATGTGAGGAATACACCGATATAAGATACCGGAATGACGAAAATGATAGCTAAAGGTTGTTTTAACGAATTGAACAGCACACTCGTCGTAAAGAAAATAATAGCAATCACAACCAACAACAACAGATATTGCTTATTATCTTTCTTGTTCCATGCCCACGACTGGCTATCCGACTCGGCTGTATATCCCATTGGAAGCAGCTTATTAAACTCTTCCAAGTCCCGCTTCTGTATCTTATTACCTTGTTCGTACGAACCGATATATTCATATTGCAGACAAAGACGGTATTGCTGGTTCTCTTTGGCTATCTGCTGCGGCATCTGCCCCTTTTCCACCGTAGCCAATTCGGAAAGCTTATAATGCTTTCCATCATCCGCACCATACGGGAAGAACTGCATAGCCCACACATCATAATCACGTGACTGACGTGAAGAAAGTTTCACACTCTCCGTGCCACTTTCCGTCATGACCGAACCCACCTGCATGTTCTTACCGAATATCGGCTGAATAGCTGCAAACAGGTGTTGTGCATCAATACCTTCCTGAGCCATGCGTTCCTTATTCAGGTTGAAATAGAATTCCTGATAATCATCTTTCCACCAAGAGAATTCCGACTTAATAAATACCTCTTTTATGCGGCGGTGCGAAAGCAATACTTCTTTCAGTTTCTCGGCCCATGCATAAAGTTCATCGTAATTATAACCGTACATCTTGATACGATAAGAACCTGCGCTTTCACGAACGTCATTACTGAATCCCTGATCTTGCAGGCCATATACATCCCAGCTGCCGCCACCCAGTTCGGAAACTTTACCTATCAGATTTGCTTTCAGTGTATACGGGAAACCGCTATGCTGGTATTCTTTCTTAAAGTAAATCTGAATATTCCCTCTACGTGCATTATACACAGAAGTATGGAACTGCTTGATCTCCTTAAAACCACTAAGATAAGTCTCTACGCGCTTCACCAATGTATTCATTTGCTCCAGCGTACTTCCATTTGGCAGATTGGCATTGGCATAAAGCACAACTTCCTCATTACGACTAAAATAGCTTCCTTCGTATACCTTCTGAACGAACAGCCGTAAGCTTCCGCCTAAAGCCTTATCCACTATAGGTTTCACTTTTTCCTTATAGGTAGAAGATCCCAATGTCTTATTATACCTTTAGTCCCATTTTCCTTCTCCTTCCAACTTCTCAGGAAGAAGGAAGACCGGCAATCCGAACCCCAACAACAGCACAACGCACACCGCCACCCGCCAACGGAGAAGAAAACGAATAAGCGCCTGATAGAAATGGGTAAAATAAACAGTCAACCTGCGAATACGTATATGTTGGTGCACCCATTGCTTCGCATTCTGCAACCACTGATAAGGACGAAATAACATTCGCCTGTTTTTGTGCCGCAAGGTCTTCTTTGAAGATTTCTTCACCAAACTAATCTTTTCAATCATAGCCGGTACAAAGAAAAGAGCAACAAAAAGAGAAACTGCCAGGTTAATAATCACTACAGCAGCAAAATCCTGCAAATTCAGCCGGATCTTCTCGTCCAGAAAGAAAATGATGACTAAAGCCCCCATCGTGGTCAAAGTAGCCGCCAGCACAGACATGAATGCTTTCAGATTACGCCGGTGCAAGATATGGTCGGTCATAACGATAGTACTGTCTATCACAAGATTCAAGGACACAGTAATCCCTGCCAATGAATACAATTGCATCTCCAGACCGAACATATAGTAGAAAATAACTGCAACGGCAATGTTTATTGCCAAGCTGGTAACTATGAGAAGCAGATATTTCAGATTCAATGTGATAATCCAGACAAACACCAGCAAAATAAGTACTGTCAATCCGGTACGGAAATAAATTTTATTAAGTTCTTCACGAATATATTCCGTAGCATCATAACTGGTATGCACCTCATAGCCGGGAGGCAATGTCAGGCGTATATCTTCCATTTCCGCCATTACTTCATTGCTCAATTGCAACTGATTGGCAGTTTCCACCGCTGTGATCGACATATAAATGGAATTCAAACCATTGATACGATAATAACTTTGAGGATCTTCTTCCACATGAGCCACCTTCACGAGTTCATCCAAGTGGATGATTTTTCCGTCGGAAGCCGTCACAGTGATATCCGAAGGATCGAACCGCCCACTGACTCCATCCGGCACCAACACCAAGCGTATCCATTGTTTGCCTTCGGGCGTATCCATGTTGTGCGTACCCAGAAACTCCTTATTATAGTGTAACTGGATGGCCTGACGGATATCTGAGATACTGACACCCAAGGTCCGTAGTTGTTCACTGTCATACTCCAACCGCCACTCCATCGGAGTAGCGCCACTTAAATCAATCTTATAAATGCCTTGAAGTTGAGCCAATCGGGGCTTGATATGCTCTTCTGCATATTGTTGTATCAGTATAGGCGTGGAGGGTGCATTCAGTGTAAACGAAAGAAACGGGCGGGATGCATTCTCATCGGGTACTTTCATATCGATATACGGATAGCTCACTCCGGAAGGTAATTGCGACCACGTCTGTCGAATGATTGTGGAAGCTTCAAAACGTACTGCATCCACATCCGCATGTTTATCCAAATCTACCGTTATCGAGCCATAACCGTTACCGGAAGTAGAATACATGGCCTTTACCCCTTTGATACGGGCCAACATGGATTCCAGTTTGCTCGTCGCCTCCATTTCCACCACCCGCGACGAAGTGCCCGGCATACTGAAGCGCACCGTGAAGCCCGGCAATGTACGCGACGGGTTCAGCTTGACCGGAAGCATCGGAACCAGAGCCAAACCCACCAGTGCCAGACAGACAAAGGTGACGATGAGGGTGAAAGGAGAGAGACGTTGCATAATTAAAAATTAACAATTAAAGATTAAAAGCCACGACCAACGCAGGATTAATGGCTATAGTCGAACTTGTCGGAAAGGGAGAAGCCACTGGCAAAATAT
>USSR01000199.1 GCA_900557355.1 uncultured Bacteroides sp. | reverse complement strand
TAATAATGAAAACTTTGGTACATCTTTTACCACAGAGAATTTCCGTGCTTATTATGATGATATCAACCTGCGCATGAAAAAGAAGAAAGCGGAAATGAAACCGCTTGACCTTTGTCTTGTCGTGGGAATGTTCCTTACAGGCTTTGACAGTAAAAAGCTGAACACGCTTTATGTGGATAAGAACATGGAATATCACGGGTTGTTGCAAGCGTTCAGTCGTACCAACCGAGTGTTGAACGAGAAGAAACGATTCGGTAAAATCGTATGCTTCCGTGACCTGAAAAACAATGTTGATACGTCTATAAAACTGTTTAGCAATTCCGACAATCCTGAAGATATAGTACGTCCTCCGTTTGAAAAAGTAAAGCAGGAGTACAAGAGTTTGGCAACAGATTTTCTGCAAAAATATCCAACGCCAAGTAGTATAGACCTTCTGCAAAGTGAAAATGACAAGAAGAATTTTGTACTTGCGTTCCGTGACATTATTCGTAAACATGCAGAAGTTCAGATATACGAAGATTACAGCGAGGATGCTGAAGACCTCGGTATGACCGAACAGCAGTTTAACGATTATAAGAGTAAATACCTTGATATTACAGTTGGGTTTATTGATCCACCTGCTACACCGTCAACTGTTGCGGAAGATCCTGCCCCATACGGGAATAATCAAGGGCTGGAAGACATTGATTTCTGTCTTGAACTTCTGCATAGTGACATTATCAATGTGGCGTATATTCTTGAACTCATTGCGGAACTTGACCCATATAGCGATGATTATTCAGAAAAGCGCAAGCATATCCTTGATACAATGATTAAGGATGCTGGAATGCGAGGCAAAGCAAAACTCATCGACGGCTTTATTCAAAAGAATGTAGATGAAGACAAGGAAAACTTCATGAATGGGCGCAATAGAGCAGATGGAACAAATGAATTAGAGGAACGTTTGAACCAATATATTGTGTCAGAACGCAATAAGGCTGTAAGTGATTTGGCTAATGATGAACAAATTTCTGCCGAAGTGCTTAATCTTTACATAAAAGAGTATGACTATTTGCAAAAAGAACAGCCTGAGATTATACAAAAGGCATTGAAAGAAAAGCATCTCGGTCTTATCAAAACTCGCAAGGCTTTGACGAGAATTATGGAAAGATTGCGTAGTATTATAAAAACGTTTAATTGGGAATAATTAAAAGTTATTCAATCATGAAATTAGGTAAACTGGAGCAGATAACAGACCTTCGTTCTGTCTGGAAACATGAAGCCAAAGATTTTACTCCTTGGCTTGCAAAAGAAGAGAATTTGGAAATTCTCAGCGAGGCTGTAGGTATTGATATAGTCGTTGAAGAACAGGAATCCAATGTAGGCGATTTCAGTGTTGATTTATTTGCGACAGAGGAGGGGACGGGACGACGGATAATCATTGAGAATCAGCTAGAGGAAACAAATCATGACCATCTTGGCAAAATCATAACGTATGCTTCAGGTAAAGAAGCTGAAGTAATAATTTGGATTGTCAGAAAAGCACGTGACGAGCATAAACAAGCAATAGAATGGTTAAATCAGCATACGGATGACAAGTTCGAGTTTTTCTTAATAGAAATAGAATTGTGGAAAATCAATGATTCAGAACCTGCACCTAAGTTCAATATTGTAGAACGACCTAATACTTGGGCAAAGGCAATGAAAAAGACAGCAGCACTTTCAGAAACAGAAAACTTGAAATTAGCATTTTGGGAAAAGTTCAACAACGAAGCTCCAAAACACTCTGCCTTTATAAGGGAATTTAAGCTGCGTAAACCACAAGCTCAGCATTGGTATGACCTAGGTTTAGGATCATCAGCATATCATCTTTGTATGACATTAAATACTAAAAATAATTGTTTGTCAGCTGGATTGTATGTTAATGAGGACAAGGATATCATTACCCGATTTAAGTCAAATGAAGAATTGGTATCTAAAATATTAGGGATTATAAATCCTAATGAAATAGAATGGCGACTAGATGAAAATAAAAAGGCAAGTCGTTTCCTTATTCTTCATCCTATGGGGGATATGAATGATAAAGATAATTGGGATAATGGATGTGCATGGCTTTGTGATATGTGTGTAAAAATCAAACAAGTAGTAAAAGAAATACTAAAATAATATGAGCGAAGAATTACAGCAGAAACTCCGTGACCAACTTTGGGAGGTTGCAAATCGTTTGCGTGGTAATATGTCGGCAAGCGACTTTATGTATTTTACATTAGGTTTCATCTTCTATAAGTACTTGTCGGAGAAAATAGAGAAGTATGCCAACAATGCCTTGGTGGATGATGAAATAACCTTTAAGGAATTGTGGGAAATGGATGATACAGATGCGGTTGAACTACAAGAAGAAGCGAAAAATCAATGCTTGGAGAATATTGGTTATTTCATAGAACCAAAATTTTTGTTTTCGTCAGTAATTGAGGCTATCAAGCGTAAAGAAAATATCTTGCCTATGCTCGAACGTTCATTGAAGCGTATTGAAGACAGTACGTTGGGACAGGATAGTGAAGAGGATTTTGGCGGATTGTTTTCGGATATAGACTTGGCATCGCCTAAATTGGGCAAGACAGCTGACGATAAAAACACGCTCGTTAGTAACGTTCTTCTTGCATTAGATGATATAGACTTCGGAGTAGAGGCATCGCAGGAGATTGATATTTTGGGTGATGCTTACGAATATATGATTTCGCAATTTGCCGCAGGAGCCGGGAAAAAGGCTGGAGAGTTCTATACTCCGCAGGAGGTCAGCCGTATCTTAGCAGAAATTGTTTCCATCGGACACCAGCGTTTGCGCAATGTATATGACCCTACTTGCGGTAGTGGTTCGTTGCTTCTTCGTGCTGCTAATATTGGAAATGCAGTTGATATTTATGGACAGGAAAAGAATCCTACAACTTATAACCTTGCCCGAATGAATATGTTGCTTCATGGCATCAGATTCAGCAACTTCAAGATTGAGAATGGTGATACACTTGAATGGGATGCGTTTGGTGATACTCAGTTTGATGCTGTAGTTGCAAATCCTCCGTTCTCTGCAGAATGGAGTGCTGCCGACAAATTCAATACTGATGATCGTTTCAGCAAAGCAGGAAGGCTTGCACCACGTAAGACTGCCGATTATGCTTTTATCCTGCACATGATTTATCACTTGAACGAGGGCGGTACAATGGCTTGTGTTGCTCCGCATGGTGTACTATTCCGAGGAAATGCGGAGGGCGTTATCCGGCGTTTCCTTATAGAAAAGAAAAACTATGTGGATGCTATTATAGGATTACCTGCAAATATTTTCTATGGCACAAGTATTCCGACTTGTATTCTTGTTTTTAAGAAGTGCCGTAAAGAAGATGACAATATTCTGTTTATTGATGCAAGCAAGGAATTTGAAAAGGTAAAGACTCAGAACAAGCTCCGCGAGCAGCATATCCAAAAGATTGTCGAGACTTATCGTGACCGCAAGGAAATAGAAAAGTATAGTCACCTTGCCTCTCTTCAAGAAATAGCCGAGAATGATTACAATCTGAATATTCCCCGTTACGTTGATACCTTTGAAGAGGAAGAACCTATCGACATAAAGGCTGTAATGGCAGAGATAAAGGAGTTGGAAGCCAAACGTGCTGAACTCGACAAAGAGATTGAAGTGTATCTGAAAGAATTGGGACTGGTAGAATAGTTCAGAAAAGTAATAGCAATGGGTGAAAATGACAACATACCTCAGATGACACCTTCATTTGAGAATATATGCCGCAAGGATGAAAACGGGAATGAATACTGGAGTTCTCGTGACCTTTGTGGTGCGATGGGTTATTCTGCTTATTGGAAATTTCAACGAGTCATAGATAAAGCCATTAAAGTAGCCGGAGAAAAAGGAATGAATGTGGACGAGCATTTCAACCAAGCGGTTGATATGGTCAAGATAGGAAACGGCTCATTTCGCAAGGTAAATATATTCCGACTCTCTCGTATGGCATGTATGATTATTGCGGAAAATGCAGATGGCAAAAAGTTGCTCGTCCAACAGGCACGAGGCTTTTTCTCACAATCTGTCTCAATGGCTGAACTTATGCATAATTCGCTAAGTTCTAATATATTGTTGTATAAAACAGCACAAGGAGAGGCACGTGTAGAAGTCATTTTCAATAGCGAAACATTCTGGATGTCACAAAAAAGGATGGCGGACTTGTTTGGGGTTGATGTCAGAACCATAAATTATCATCTCGGACAAATTTACGAAACAGGAGAACTTTCCAAAGAGGCAACTATCCGAAAAATTGGGATAGTTCAAACAGAAGGAGACCGGGAAGTGGAACGTATGCCGCTATTTTACAACCTCGATGCTATTGTTGCAGTGGGGTATAGGGTAAACAGCTATCAAGCTACTCAATTCCGCATTTGGGCTACTTCAGTGTTGAAAGAGTTTATCATTAAAGGATATGCCCTTGATGATGAGAGACTAAAACAGGGCAAACATTTCGGGAAAGACTATTTTGACGATTTGCTTGAGCGTATTCGTGAAATACGCACCTCAGAGCGCAGATATTACCAAAAGATAACTGACATTTATGCAGAATGTAGTGCGGATTACGACCCGAAATCAGAAGACACAAAGTTGTTCTTCAAGATGGTACAAAATATGATGCACCTTGCCGTTACTCATCATACGGCTGCGGAAATTATCTATCAACGGGCTGATTCCGAGCAACCTTACATGGGACTTACCACGTGGAAGAAAGCTCCTGACGGAAGAGTGCAAAAGTCTGATACCATCGTCGCAAAAAATTACCTGTCAGATTCTGAATTGTCCCAGTTGAATCTTATCACAACTGCTTTTCTTGATATGGCAGAATCACGTGCTGCACGTCATATTGTTTCAACTATGGATGATTGGAAGAAGTTTCTTCAACAATATCTTGCAACGATGGATTACGAGCCGTGCGATACAGCCGGAAAAGTGACACAAGAGGAAGCAAGAGATAAGGCTTATAGCGAATATGAAAAATATAAACTGATTCAAGACAAATCATACATATCGGATTTTGACCGTTTTAATGATGGAAATGATGAAACTCCGTTACTTCCATTTGACTTGAATCCTACAAAATAATAACAACTATGGCAATAGATAATAAAGATAAAAAAATCCTCAATGTTCCCCCTTTGAGATTTCCAGAGTTTACGGAGGAGTGGAAAGCAGAGCAATTAGATAATATTGCTACTTTGTCAAAAGGAATTGGAATATCCAAAGAACAACTTTCTGAGGATGGCGAGCCATGTATCCTATATGGTGAATTATATACTAAGTACAAATCCGAAATCATCAAGCAAGTTGAAAGTAAGACTGATATTAACGGTTCTAAACTTAAAAGGAGTAAAGCTAATGATGTAATCATTCCTTGCTCTGGTGAAACTGCCGTTGATATTGCCACTGCACGATGTGTCCCATTTGATAATATTCTATTTGGAGGTGATTTGAATGTCATTAGCTTGCATCAATACGATGGTGCATTTATGAGTTATCAGTTGAATGGTAAGCGTAAATATGATATTGCAAGAGTAGCGCAGGGTGTATCTATTGTTCATCTATACGGAGAACATTTAAAAGCAATTAAAACCTACAATCCAACTTTACCCGAACAACAAAAAATAGCCAAATTATTATCACTTCTTGATGATCGTATTGACACCCAAAACAAAATCATTGAGAAACTGCAGTCCTTAATCAAAGGACTAAGAGTATGTTGTATGCAAAGAGTTTATGGCAATAACGTGTATTTAAGCGAAATTGCACAAATATATCAGCCGCAAACAATATCTTCAACAGAATTAACAGAAGATGGTTTTCTTGTATATGGGGCAAATGGGATTATTGGCAAATATAAGGATTACAATCATGAAACGGAACAAATTTGTATAACTTGCCGTGGAAATACTTGTGGTATGGTAAATTATACAAAACCAATGTCTTGGATAACTGGAAATGCAATGGTGATAAATACAGATAAGTATCAAGATAAGGTGTGTAAGAGATATTTATATCATTATCTTTCTGCGTATAACTTCAATAGTATTATTTCTGGCTCTGGACAGCCGCAAATAGTACGTACTCCATTGGAAAAGTTAAAAATAACATTGCCCACTATTTCTGAACAAAAACAGAAGGCAATTATTTTTGATAAAATTCAAGACAAAATAGATATTAATCATAAAGTATTAAATCTTTATATAGGTCAAAAGCAGTATCTACTCCGTCAAATGTTCATATAAACATCTGGCGGAGCAAGTATTGCTTCAAATAATTATAGGAATCATACTGTGCGATTTGATTTGATAGTTTTCTTTCCAAAGATTGCATTAGGTTTGCGATGAAACTTTGCTTACTTTTACAAGGTATAGGCAACCTTAAATCCGTGAGAGTTGATAGCACTATATAAGGAGTGTTGCTTGAACTCTTTTCTATTGCAATTCTTTTGGGTAGCAGTACTTTTAACGCCCATTTAATGTATTGGATATTTTCGGAGAACAAGTCTAATACATAAGTCCTTTGATAAGCATTAAACTTTCCCTTATAATAATTGATATATCCCAAATTAGCACCATTTCCAGAGATTAGTAAAGCTTCTGTATCAAAAGCGAAGCTATCAATTTTGAATGGTTGTTCTGCACAAGTAAAAAATGGATAAATCCCATTATCTACCTGTGCATTTGCATCAAGTTTCCCTGTTGTAATTTGACAAATATCACCAAGTTTTACATATGTGTTTCCACTTGTTGATTCTTTAATGCAATGCTGTGCAATTCCTTTGATTAAGGATTGTAAAGTTTGTAGGTCTGCGATTAGTAAACATTTGTTCGCACGCAAAGATTTGTTAGAAACTACTATATGCTTGTCGAATATTGCGACATTGAAAAATGGTTACGCATTCCAGAGTGGCAAGTATAATGCACTGGGCAAATGGAAAATCCTCACAATAACAAATGTGTCTGGCGAGCGATATATAAACGATGAAGATTACAATTGCATAATCAACTTGCCGAACGATATACAAGACCACCAAGTTTTAAAAGAAGGAGATATTTTAATCTCTCTTACGGGTAATGTTGGGCGTGTTTCTCTTTGTAAGGATGGAGACTATTTGCTCAACCAACGAGTTGGTTTGTTACAACTTGCGAAAAATGTAAATCAAGAGTTTCTATATCAAATTTTATCTTCTCAAAGATTTGAAAATAGTATGATTGCTTGTGGTCAAGGTGCTGCCCAAATGAATATTGGCAAAGGGGATGTAGAAAGCTATGTATTACCATATTCCTCGAATGTCAATAACATTCTTTTGGTCGCAAAAATATTACACTCATACGATGAGTACATCATTAATGAGCAGCGGAAACTAACATTGCTAACCATGCAGAAGCAATATTTCCTTGCCCAGATGTTTATATGAACATCTGTTGCAATAGATATAGCTTTTGTTTCTGCATGACATTCTGTATTCTTTCTTCAATCTCGGCTTTTCTTTCAAGCGATGACAGAAAAGTTGAGATTTTTATTTGCCACTCAATTTTTGGTACTATTATTTTGAACATTGCCAAGTCTTTCTTCTGAATATTGGGTAAGCCAGAACCTATACGCAGTTTCATTATGGCATCCTCATTCGATTTAAGATAATGGTACAAGTACATATTATCCACCTTGTCTGCAATGTTTTGAATGGAATAACAATGACCACCGCTCCAAAATGGTGAGGTGTTGAATTGTACATACCCACAAGAGTTTCCGCCCTCACTTATTGAAATAGTACTGGCTTCTACATTGTAATTGTCATAATAGCCAGATGGCTCTGTACCACCATTCATTACATAATAATTACCACTATCAGAGAGATTTTCCCCATTGATTTGTTTACCCTTAACAATGTCACATAGATCAGACAGTAGAACAGTAAAACCTTTTACGCTTTTGAAAAGTCTTTCTGAAATCGCAGACTTTAGTTTCTTCAAATCCTCAATGATTTTGTTTTGGGTAGCAATGCGTTTGTCAAGTAAATCTAATAATCGAGATATTTTAAGTTGCTCTTTTTTGTCGGGTGTATAATAAAGATGAATTGTTGCTAAGTCCTCACTATTAATAGCAGGGTAACTTGAACCTGTGCAACGAACCATTACTTTTCTATTGAATTCGTCTGTATTCAATAGATGATAAATATAGTTTGGCAATTCTGTTGTTCTAATTTGAGCATATCCAGTAGAAGCAACCCATTGTTGATTACTCGTATTTAGAATCCTATGAATATAGTTGTTTTTCTGATAGGGGCGCACACATTGAAACAGAATATCATTGTTATCTATAACACGTTGTGCTCTACTTGGTGCTTCTTCTCGCATTATTTCTTGTATTTTTCTTAACTCACCTTTTTCAACGGCTTCCAAGTCTATATAAATAAAAGTGTTCTGAAGCGGATCTGATTTTGGATTTATAGTGGCTATATCTTGAAGTGATACCATTTCCCACTCCCCACTAAACTCCGGGAATCTCAAATGGGGAACATCTGGGATTTATTATTCTCTAATTATATGTACAACATATTAATATACGATTATGGGACAGAAAACAATTAGAGAAATCTCGGTTGCATGGAAAGAGTACAAGCAACCTTATGTGAAGCAGTCCACAATGGCTGCTTATGTGCTTATCTTGGAAAATCATATTCTTCCAAATTTTGGAGAAAGCGATACACTCCATGAACAGGCTGTGCAAGAATTTGTTTTGCAGAAAATAGAGAATGGACTGAATGTGAAATCCGTAAAAGACATTTTGATTGTACTGAAAATGGTTATGAAATTCGGCGTAAAAAATGAATGGATGGATTATCAAGAGTGGGACATCAAATATCCGTCTTCTTCAACAACCAAAGAATTGGAAGTACTATCGGTTGCTAATCACAAGAAAATACTCAATCATATTCAAAGTCATTTTTCCTTTGCTGGACTGGGTATCTACATCAGTCTTTGTACCGGACTTCGTATAGGGGAAGTCTGCGCTTTGAAGTGGAGTGACATCAATGTTTCAGAGGGAACGATAACAGTCAATCGTACAATTGAACGGATTTACATTATTAATGGGACGGAGAAATATACCGAGCTGGTTATCAACACTCCCAAGACACAAAACTCATGTCGGAAAATTCCTATGACAAAGGACCTTCTTGCAATGGTAAAACCACTGAAGAAGGTCGTTAATGAAGATTTCTATGTTTTGACTAATGATGAATATCCAACCGAGCCTCGTACTTACCGTAATTATTACGGCAAATTAATGGCGAAATTAGGTATTCCCAAATTGAAATATCATGGCCTGCGCCATAGCTTTGCCACTCGTTGTATAGAAGCTGGCTGTGATTACAAGACCGTTAGTGTATTGTTAGGACATTCCAATATTTCGACCACTTTAGACTTATATGTTCATCCCAATATGGAACAGAAAAAGCGTTGTATTGCGAAGGTCTTTAAGTCGTTGGGGAAATGATGTAATATGTAGAGCGAAGTAACCTGATACAGTAATTTCTTCGCTCTCAATCATTGCATATATTATGAGAAATGTAGTAATAACACTTTTATTGCCAACATTCATAATAGAGGAATCAGCTCATTAGGGCACATCGAAAAAGAAAAGGAGAGGAAAAATCCCCTCCTTAACTCTAAAACCATGTCTCAGACATTCAAATCCTTTAGTGCTAATGCATAATTGGGACAAAAACCGTCCATGATACACTTTAAGCCAAGTGTCTGATAATACTTGTAGTCATCATCTTCGGTGCAGAGGTATTTGTAACCGTAGCGTGGCATGTACTCCTTGAAGAACCGAGCCAAGTCTTTCAGGTTTTCTTCTTGGTTCTCCTTGAAGTTACTACGCACAATGATGATAGACCAGTCGGGGAAGTTGCCTCTTCCACAGCTATACTCCCAGAAGCGGATATAGCAGTCTAAGTCACGTTCCCGAATGTCCATACAAAAGCCGTTGGCATGTGGCATCACGCTACAGCTTTCTCTGTAGCCAAATTTCTCACACAAGTAGAGATTGAAATCAAGAATTAAATCTTTTTGTACCATAAATAATTGAATTTAAGATGTTAATAATAATGGATTATAAATGAAAGCCTCGCTTGCGCTTAGCCTTTTTCTTTTTCATCTGG
>USSR01000198.1 GCA_900557355.1 uncultured Bacteroides sp. | reverse complement strand
ACGTCAAGAAAACCTCTGTGAGTATAATATGGTATTACCTAATTCAATTTTGATTGAGAAATATGAAAGTATCATATCTCCATTATGGGAGAAACGCAAACTATGTATTGAAGAAATCAACGCTTTGATTAAGCAGCGAGACGAACTTCTTCCACTCTTGATGAACGGTCAGGCATCGGTAAATTCTGATTTATCGCGCGATTGAGTTCGATTTTAGAATCAAGAGTACGGAGCAATTTGCCTATGCACTTCTGCTCCGTCAATTTTGGGATCCATACTATGCAATCTTTGATTTTATCAGGAGAAGTATGACGTATTTTGGTTTGTTGAGCGGCAGCACTTAGCTGTTGCTTCACAATTGTAGAGGATATTAGATAAAAAGCAAAATCTTTATCCAACAAATCCTCTTTACAAACAATTTTTGCGATATCTTGGCTTTGTATATATTTACCGCTTTCGGGAATAATCGCAGTAGAACCAAGTAAGCCAATTGCCTGTTCAGTCAAAGGGGTAATAATATCTCCCTTTTTCATGAGAAATTCCGATCTGAACTCTCCAATGTAATAAAGATTGTCTTTAGATGTATTCTCCTTGAAACAGTTATTTTGGTAATCAAAGTTGCCACAAGTCAGACGAATATAATCACCTTCAGTGGCATAATATTCGCCACTGAGACTTGCTCCCCTTGTAACATCAAGGATTTCTCCCAATTTATATTTTTTCAATTCCATTACTATTTGTTAAAATGGTAAATCATCAGAGGTAAATGTTGATGGCAAATTATTATCCATAGGAGGATACTTTGCTTTATAATAGTTTAACAGAAATAATCCCACAGTAGATACCGCATTAACGATAAAGGATGCACACATAGGATCTTTAATAATGAAATCATCTTGTGTCTTACCATGCATTTCTGTTTTTGTGCTACGAAGATCTTCAATAGCATTACTACACCCAATTAGGGATTGGGCTATTCTCTGAACTTCATTAGGTAATGAATTCTCTGTATCATAACGAAAAGCTTTACAGATATTTTTTATTAACTTTGACAAAGTATCTCTACCATTATACTGAACATCTAACCTTTCGTCTTTTAATATCTCCTTAAGAATACTTTCTAATGCTGAATTTGCCAAACCAATGGCTAGGTTTGGATCTTTTTCTACATTACGGTAGGCTTTTTCGAATGTTTGAGCTGCAGTTGCATAAGATGATTTTAGCTCATTCTTGAAAGTCGGAATGGAAGGTATAAAATCAGGCGTTTCGATACCCAAATCAATAGCCATTTTCAATAATGTTTCGCCATCTACTAGATGAAGAGTTTTTTTTAAATCAATTTTCTTATGTTCATTATTTTTGTACTGAATG
This sequence comes from uncultured Bacteroides sp., assembly GCA_900557355.1. Taxonomy (GTDB): domain Bacteria; phylum Bacteroidota; class Bacteroidia; order Bacteroidales; family Bacteroidaceae; genus Bacteroides. The sequence goes on along the minus strand of USSR01000198.1, from coordinate 8,861 downwards.
TAGAAATTTGCATTACCAAATTCATCATAGACTTCGCGCCATTTTTCAACATAGGCCTCAACATCGTCATACGATTTAAATAATTCATACAATCTATCATTGATATTTTGTACAATTTCCATTTGATATTTTGGAGAAATTTTATCCATTGCCACTATCTATTACTATTATTATTTTCCTAACATCCCTCTAACCTGTTTGTCGAAATCAGAATCTATCTGCTGAGTTTTATTAAAAATATCGTATTCACTTTCAGCCTTAGCTTTTGCTTGTGATGCAGAGATACGTCCTTTATCCGGAAGAATCTGATAGTCATTAAATGTAAGGAACTTATTGACGCTTGCAGCAAATTGCTCCATCGTGAAAGTATTATGGCGCTCAATCTGATTTTCAATGTAATCAAAATATGATGTTACAGTTCTTTCCAGTTGCTTAATCTCTTTTTCTGTCAGATAATTCTTGGCTATAGACACATCCGATTTGAGAATCCGACCATCAGGAGAATTTTTCCACGTAGTCAGTCCCATGTGTTCTTTTGTATGATCGGCTTTCGAATAGATAATCTCTGCTGCAGTCTGTCCTGTAATAGCATAATGGAAGCGATTTTGTACCATGGCATAAAACTCTTGAGTAGTCAGAGCGTTTTTGTCATAATCAATACTGCATTCCGCATATATATCAGTAATCTGTTGCCAGATACGGCGTTCGCTGGCACGAATAGAACGTACCCTTTCGAGCAATTCACGGAAATAATCCTTGCCAAACACTGCAGTCCCTTGTTTCAACCGTTCATCATCAAGTACGAAGCCTTTCCGGATATACTCGTTCAGAATTTTGGTTGCCCATTGCCGGAATTTTGTAGCTCTGAGTGAATTAACCCGATAGCCTACGGCAATAATTGCATCAAGGTGATAGAAATCGACAGAAGATGTTTGCGTCTTGCCTTCCATAGCGCTCTGTCGAGTGGTTATTTCCATTTTGGAAACAACCACTTCTTTCTGCAGCTCTCCTTCCTGAAAAATATTCTTCAGATGTTTACTGATAGCAGGAACCCCAACTCCGAAAAGCTGTGCCATAGCCTTTTGGGTACACCAAATAGTTTCGTCTTTGACGATTACCTGTACCTTTCCCTCTTCATCTGGAAGACTATATAACAAAAACTGTATTTCGCTATTCATTGTTCCCGATATTAGCATTAAACCTTAAAGCGTCCAACTGCTTCATTATCTCTTCCTCCAGACGATGGCTTTCAGCAAACTGTTCGCTCAATGTCTTTTTATATTCTGCCATGCGGGAATTAAACTCCTCTTCCGTAATATCCACATAATCTATCTTGATGTCGAAATATTGCCCGGCAGACAACGAATAATTTTTCTCAATGATTTCATCGTAGCTTACAGCAACCGAGAAATCCTCGACGGCTTCTTTATTTTTGAATGTATTGACAATTAAATCAATGTCTTCATTCAGCAATCTGCGTTTTTTATTTTTCCCTTCCTTATATTCCTCTCCTAACTTGCTTGCATCAATCAATATGACTTTCTCGGCAGAAGCAGCTTTGTCAAAGAACAAGACGGAAACATTCGTACCTGTATTTGCAAACACATTGCTTGGCATGGAGATGCAGCCATACACCCAGCGGTTTTTAATAATTTTCTCCAAAACCTTTCTTTCAACTCCACTTTTGGCTGTAATGAATCCAGTAGGAATAACAATTGCCCCTTTTCCGGCCGTTTTCAGCGAATTGACAAGATGCTGTATAAAGCATAGATAGATAGACATTGACTCTTTCTTCTTTGCCGGGATAGATGGTACACCAGCCCAAAAACGTACTGTATCAGAAGCCAACGTGTCTCTAAAATCCGAGAAATCCAGGTTGAATGGCGGATTGGAAACCACGAAATCGAATTTTCGAAGTGTTCCGTTTTCTTCCTTATGGTAAGGTTCTGTAAGTGTATTACCTTGTACAACATTCGGAAGACTTCCTGAAAGATTGTTCAGAATGAGATTCAGTCGAAGCATCTCACTGGATTTTTCAGATATATCCTGACTGAAGATCGTACAACGGTCTTCTCCTATCTGATGAGCCAATGCCATAAGTAATGTACCTGTTCCTGCTGATGGGTCATAACAGGTTATACCTCGCAAGTCAGCATTATCACCAACCAACAAACGAGCCATTACCTGTGCAATTGCTCTTGGAGTATAATATTCCGCATATTTTCCGCCTCCTGCGTTATTGTAATCTTTTATAAGATACTCAAATATTCGTGAGAAGAAGTCATATTTTTCTGCAAAAACACTTTCAAAATTGAATGACGCAACGGAACTCATCAATGAACGTGCAAATTCATCCCTTTTCTGCGGATCTGTTACAAACTGTGTAAGCGCACTAAATATATTGACCCTGCTTTTCCCGGAAGTTACAACAGAAAAAGTATCTGCATTCAGATTGGCAATATCAATCAGTGTAGCATCCAGCCTTGTAGAAAAATCTCCTGCTCCGGAGGTATTGTACAAATGCGCTAATGTATGTTCAGGTTTAAGCAAAGGAACAGATGCTGGAAGATAGCTGAACAAATCTTCGACTTCTTCTTCCGTAAATTTATCATATTCAGCATCCCACTTGTCTGCCTTGCTCAATCTTTCTCCATAGATTTTATCACGTTTTGCCTCATATCCGAATTTGTCATTGAAATACTTGTACAGGAACATTTCCGTAATAATCTTGTACTCACCTCCACTATTGGCAAGACCGAAATGGGAAGTGGTCGATTTCAATGAGTCGATAAGGGCTATTGTAGCTTCTGATATATTCTGGGTATTTGCATCCATATTATCTTAAGTGAACTTGATTGTATTGGTTTATATATTCATTTGCAATGAGATTGTTGATAAACTTGCGGTCAGAGATACTTGCATTTATTCCCAAATCTATGAGTTGATGACCTATCATAGCCAATGTGTCTCTCTTGAAACTGTTTTCATTCGCAATGATGTTAATATCAAGGTAAATCCGGTTATCAATCTCACGTTTCATTTTTGACAGACTTTCTGCTATTTCGTATTCGGCTTTAGAAATAATAGGCCTTTCACGCTTTTCATTTTCCTCTTCTATCCGCTTGTGAATACGAACAAAACGCTCGTCTCCCTGATATTTCTTTTTGAGTATATTGTTGCGACGGTTGATTTCACGAATTTTCTTCATCACCGCATCCATATAATCAATGCTTTCTTTTGCATCTTGAGTACTTTGAGGGACAAAACCTTTCTTCCTGAAATATTCCCGAAACTCGTCAGCTAAAATCACATACTTGTCTTCCGTTCTATCAAAGTTAGCTTCAAATTCAGCCTGAACTCTTTCGCAACGTTCGCGGATGTCATTGACAATAATACGCAATTCCTCTGAAATACCTTTCTTGAACTCGAATTCCAATTCTGAAAGAGCGACATTGATAATTCCGGACACATCTGCTTTATGTTCGGTACTCTCCAACAGATTCATTCGTTCTATGCGGTGTGAAACCTCCGTAATAAGTGTAGGGACAGTACCTTTAGGCAGACTGTCGATCTTTTCTTTAAGTTCTTCATCTCCAAATGCCCTTATTTGGTTTATGATTGCCTTAGCATTTTCAAGGGTAGAACGGAGCGTATATAGATTTTCTTTATTCTCAATTTCATCTATTTCTTTTCTGAACTCTTCAAGATTATCGCAAGTATAATTGAACAAAATACTGCGGATTTCTTTTATCTGTTCTATAATCTGCTCCTTATCTACAATGAGTGCCTCTCCTACTGTTTCCTTTTCGCCTGTTTCCTCAATATCGGCAGTACGGTTCAATTCACGCAGATAGCGGTCATTTGTAGCATCGAAATTTTCCTTGATATTTACAAAATCCACGACATAGCCATACTTGAATTTATGGTATGGTCTGTTTACTCTTGTCAATGCCTGGAGCAAATCGTGCCCGTCAAGGCTACGCCCCAAATAGAGTTTCTTCAAACGGGGAGCATCAAAACCAGTCAAAAGCATCTGATTGACAATCAAGATATCAACTGATAGTTTCTTCTTATATTCATCAATGTATGCCTTACGCTCCTCCTTGTCTCCTTCATCATGCAAGATTAAAGAAGCCTTCAGTGGTTTTGTATGATGTCCGTAAGCGACCATCGGCTCAGCAGCCATCATCAGATTTTCATCATGTTTTTCTTCTATATACAATGCCTTGTTGAAACGCTCCTGCCACAAACGGTACATTTCACGGGCTTGCGGATTTGTCTTACACACAATCATCGCACCTACCGTATCATCAGCCTGTTCAATACGGAACCGACGAAAATCAGCAATAATATAGTCTATCAATGCATTGAGATAAGATTCATGTTCAATGATCTTGTTGCGGTCTATATCACTTTTTCTGACTTCAATATCACCTGCCAGTTTGTCAAGAATACTCTCTATTTTCTCTTTATAGATTGTTTCGACAGGTTCTCTCATAAGTTTCAGAGTATAGCCGTCTGCTATTGACTTGTCATAATAATACGTGTCAATATAATCACCGAATACACGCCATGACTCCCTTTCCTCTCTCAACAAAGGTGTCCCTGTCAAAGCAATCTTTATAGAATCTTTATCAGCTGACAACAAATTTGCCAAGAAACTTCCCTGAGGATTGTAACCTCTATGAGCTTCATCAATAAAGAAAATACGCTGCAAACGGGTACTATAATTAGAATCAATCTGTATTTTGGCAGAGTCCTGTTTGAATTTCTGAATATTGACCACCATTATCTCTGCTTTTCCTTCTGCATTTTCTGTCAAATTCGTACTACGTATATCTGACATCAATTCATCTCTGCTGTTAGCCGTTCTGACAGATAGTCCTCTTGCCACGAATTCATCCTTAGCCTGCTCCATCAAGTCAAGACGATCCACAATGAAATAAAACTTCACGGCGGTTTTCTTTGCTGCATAAAAGTCAGTCAGACTACGTACGGAATAATACGCCAAGGCTGTTTTTCCGCTACCCTGTGTATGCCAGATAATTCCGCTTTTTACTCCATTATTCAATTTCTTTCGGATAGCAAAAGAAGCAAAGAGTTGTTGGTAACGCATTACATGTTTTTCCAACTGGGTAGTCTTACTACCGTCTTCCAATTCGATCTTTCTGTCCACATAGGCAAAACCATATCTTAATAAAAAGAGAAATCTCTCTTTACTGAGCATAGATGTTAGAATCCGGTTGGTTGGAGTATTTATATCTTTGTTTGTATTATATTCAGGTAGATTTTTGATAACGACACAATTTCTGTGTTGCAATATCTGTTTCTCCATACTATCAGATACAGCCTTATAAGGATACCCTGCAACAAAACCTTTATCAGCCTCACGGAAGACGTTGAAGAAAGCTTTACTTTTGGATGTACAGCAATAAAATGCACCTTGAATCGGGACTCTACTTTCATTGTCATATTCCTGATTGTTGGAAAATATCATCAACTGAGTAATATTCAGGAATCTTCGGAATTTTTCGTTACGCATCCGCACGTTGATACGTTCCCTTTCTGCCAGAATACCATCATGGTTATTCGGCTTCTTGACCTCAATAAACGCTAATGGAAGTCCATTTACAAAACATGTTATGTCCGGTCTAAAACTGTCTCCGCTATCCTGATTCTCACACTCAAATTCAGTGGTTACATGCCATTCGTTACGATCGGCATTTTGGAAGTCTATCAGTTTTATATTACTGTTGGAAGACAGTTTGTTATAAAATTCCCTTCCAAGATCATTATTATTAAGTATCAATATGATTTCACTCAGCAATTGCTTTGCCTGCAAATCGGACAGCTCTGGGTTCAGACGTTGAACGCTACGCAAAAATACATCCGTCAGAATATTAGTCTTGCTGTCATATTCTGTTATATTGTCCAAATATGTATATCCAAGCCTACACAAATGTAAGGCAGCCGGAACCTGCACTCGTGTATTTTCATTGAATTTGTATTCCATAACTTTACCTTTCTTCTTTATCAGTTATAAGTTCCTTCAAATCAACTTGAAGAATCTCCGCAATTTGCTGAAGAGTATCCAAATTAGGCTGTGAACGATTACAAGCATACGCATTGACCATACTGAAACTCTTGCCAAGTTTCTTAGCCAGCCATGTTTGAGAAATACCCTTTTCTGCTAAAACAGTTTTTATTCTGTTCAATTTCATAATACAAGCACTATTATTCCACAAAAGTAGTGAATTATATTGTATAATAGGTCTCTTTAGTCGTACTTTTGCATTGTCCAAGAAATGTTTAAGTGTTTTATTCTGTAAACTTTCGAAGTATTGTCGGGGGCATTTAATCCTAAACAAAAAAATATAGGAATAGGATTATCAATACTTCCAACTCAACAAAAATAGCGATTATTGTGTGTTGAGATACTAAACACTATAATATTATTCGTAGAGTACGTATTTCACCTGTAACAAATAATATATTATTTATAGAAAGATAGAAAATGTTTTCAGCTGTCCTATCCGTATTTTTGTCCCCCGTTTGTCCCTTGATATAATTTTAAGAATTTTCTCTATAAAATCTGTTGAAATAGCAGATATTTGATGTCTGAATATTATTTTGATTTTCTCATGTCCGAATATACTCAAATATGTGACACTGATAAACTGTTATATACATTGATATATTCGGAGTGAGAATTACTACAGATGATATTCCGATGTATATATCAAAACATTCTATTGAAATATTAATCTTAGTATTTCTACAGGTTTGTATCAATGTGAATTAACTGAATATTAATATACATACTCGCTTCACATAAGAACAATGCTCTTATGCTGAAGAAAACATAGGCTGGTCTAATATAAAAAACAGATTCTGAATTTCATATTTTCGAAATATCCATTGGAATCAATAATTATTCAATAAAAGGCACTATAAAATATTTTGTGTAAATGGAAAATACGGGATTCTGTTTTGAAATAACACCAAAAGTTTTTTTGTCCAACTAACTTTCGAGGTACATTTTGTATGAAATACTTTAAAAATTAGACATAACAAAAGAAAAAACTTTCCTAAAATATCATTCTGCCATATTTAAGTCGTTTTTAATCAGTATTTTAGATTGCCTGCCAAGAGTTTGATAATAAAATTATCAAACTCTTGTGCGTTGAGTGCTCCGCCTGTGCTATATTTTTAAGTTCGTCATTGATGGTTTCGATAATGGCTCGCTTCCCGAGAATCAGCTTGTCTGAAACGGACATCAAAGCTCCTTTCATATTGCTTTTCAACTTGGTTATAAGTTGTATTCCGTCAACGAACAGTATCTCAAATAGGTTCTTGCTTATGTATCCTTTATCACCGACAAGATTCCCATAGACAAACTCTACAAAAGACCTGTATTCAAGAGGTTTACGGCCATCAACATCACCGGGAGTAATCATAAAGTTGAGCAGTTCTCCATGCTCATTGCATATCAGATGCAGTTTAAATCCGAAGAACCAGTCCATGGAACATTTGCCTCTTAGTGCTATTCCTTTGAATGTCTTGTGGATATCGATTCTCTGATTCTTGCATACACGTAAGGGGGACTGTCAACGAAGCTGACACCTGTGTACTTGTCCAAAGGATAGCACCTCTTTTTCCAGTTTCACAAAGCGATTATATGAAACAACTTTTGGAAAGAGATGACGCATATATATGCAGATCTTTTCCTGATAGAAATGTTTCAGACAACGATAGCCAGAGTCATGAAAAAGTATCATGATAAGCATGATTTCACCATGCCCAAGGCGGAAATCACGGTAATGTTTGCGTTTTGTTGCTAGCTTAAGTGTATATTTTGCCATTATGACATTATAAAACTTGCAGAAATCATCTGACATACAAAATAATTCTATAACTTTGCTTTCGGTGATCATATTGATTATTGTTTGTAAATCTTTGTAATTCAGCACGATAAACAGAAAATAATTTTCGCTAATCACCAAATTTACAAGTACTTATAATTCGTTGAACTCATGTTAAATTATAAGATTAATGAGTAGAAATAAATAATTTACAATGATATGAATACAAATAGCAAAGGCTGGGAGATTGATCTCCTACCCATTAATGAAAGTAAACAAAGTGGAGATTGTATCCTTTTACGTTTTGGTGATTTATTTGCAGGAAAACAACAACAAAATGTGTTTATTATTGATGGCGGTTTTTCTGATACAGCGGCTTCTATAAAAGAACATTTAAAAAAATATTATAACTGCTATTATAATGATAAATATCATATTACAGGAATGATATTAACACATCCTGACCAAGATCATATTTCTGGATTAGTCGAATTGCTTAAAGATGAACAAATAAAGATTGATAATTTAATTGTTAATGCACCATGGAAAACTTTAACAAGGTCTTGGTTTAAAGATGGACGTATCACAAATAGCTCATTAAGGGCAGAACTACAAGAAGTGTTTAATAAACTTAATGAGCTGATAAATCTAGCTGAAAATATACATAATGCGAAAATATTCTATGGTGTTGAAAATCTTGGAGAATTGCATTGTAATGATGCAATATTTACGATTTTAGGTCCGGATAAAGATTTCTATAATACGTGCATAGCAAATAGTGAAAAAACGAAAGAGAAATCGAGTAATGTTAAATGTATTGAAACAATAAAGGTAAATTCTCTTGATAAAGAAGAACAATATGTTCCAGGGGAAATAAAATGGCCCGAAATAGATAGTACATCTGCAATTAATGAGTCAAGCATTGTATTTCTATTTGAGTATGAAGGTCTTAAGATACTTTTTACTGGTGATAGCGGTAGAAATGGTTTGGCAAATGGG
>USSR01000197.1 GCA_900557355.1 uncultured Bacteroides sp. | reverse complement strand
CAGAAGTCTTTCCTCAGCCGTGAAGCGGAACATGTGGAAGGTTTTGCAAAGGAGTGTGCAGTAGTAACACACCATCGTCTGAAAAATGCTCCTGACGGTAGTGGGGTAATCGTAGACCCGGAAGCTAAACTGGAAGAAGAACTGATTATTCGCCCTACTTCTGAAACCATCATCTGGAATACTTATAAGAACTGGATTAATTCTTACCGCGATCTGCCTATTTTGTGTAATCAATGGGCGAACGTGATGCGTTGGGAAATGCGTACCCGCCTCTTCCTGCGTACTGCAGAATTCCTGTGGCAGGAGGGACATACAGCTCACGCCACTCGCGAAGAAGCTGAAGAAGAAGCAGTGCGTATGCTGAACGTATATGCTGAATTTGCTGAGAAGTATATGGCTGTTCCTGTTGTGAAAGGTGTGAAATCTGCCAATGAACGTTTTGCCGGTGCGCTGGATACTTATACTATTGAAGCTATGATGCAGGACGGAAAAGCTCTGCAAAGTGGTACGTCTCACTTCCTCGGACAGAATTTTGCCAAGGCATTCGACGTGCAGTTCGTGAACAAGGAAAATAAAATGGAATATGTTTGGGCTACTTCATGGGGGGTATCTACCCGTTTGATGGGAGCACTGATCATGACTCACTCTGATGACAACGGACTTGTACTGCCTCCTCATCTGGCTCCGATACAGGTGGTTATCGTGCCTATCTATAAGAATGCCGAGATGCTGCAGAAGATTGATGAGAAGGTAGCCGGTATCGTCGCTAAACTGAAATCTATGGGCGTTTCGGTGTGCCGACAACAAACGTCCGGGCTTCAAGTTTGCAGACTATGAATTGAAAGGTGTACCTGTACGTCTTGTGATGGGTGGTCGTGATCTGGAAAACAATACAATGGAAGTAATGCGCCGCGATACGCTGGAAAAAGAAACCCGTTCTTGTGATGGTATCGAGGAATACGTAAAAGATCTGTTGGAAGAAATTCAAGCAAATATTTACCAGAAGGCTCTCAACTATCGTAACTCTCACATCACGAAAGTAGATAGTTACGACGAATTCAAGGAAAAGATTGAAGAAGGTGGCTTTATCCTTGCCCACTGGGATGGTACTACTGAAACTGAGGAGAAGATCAAGGAAGATACAAAGGCTACTATCCGCTGTATTCCTTTCGAAACTTTCCTGGATGATGATAAAGAACCGGGTATCTGTATGGTGACCGGTAAACCATCGGCTTGCCGCGCTTTGTTTGCTCGTTCTTATTAATAGAATTTCAGTAAGATTATAGGAGAGGGCTGCACTTCCGTATAGGAGGATGCAGCCCTTTTGAGTTTAGAACAACTGTGTTTTCAGGCCGAATGATAAACTGAGGTAATCTTTAGGTTTCAGGTATTTATTGACAAATGCACTTACTACATACAGGTCGCAGGTACTGATCTCATAGTAAAAAGTGACGGCTCTTGCTCCCAAGCGCCAACGTGGAGGAATATTGTACGTCAGCCGTTGCCCAAGGAAAATATGGATACGTATCCTGGACGAAAAACCATAATATCCTTTGGGGTATCGCTCGGGTTCATTGGTCCAGAACTCGTCACCAAATACTGTATTGAAATACATTCCACAGGCAAGTGGTTCTATAGAAAATTCCTTTCCTAAATCAATACTCCAAGGCATGTAATTTTGCTTTAGAGTCATAGTAATTTTGGTACGTTTGGAATGATATTTGGGTAGGAAACCGAGAAATATATCTGTTTCCCATTGGTTACGTTTTCCGTAATCCCATCCTGTACCTAAAGACAATAATCCCATATTACCGGCAAATTGCAGTTTTGTATGCGTGGGAATCAGGCTTTCCCAATGTTTCCGGTAACGATGGATTCGTTTATCGTAGCGGCTGTAATGCTTATTGCTAATGTCGGCACTGTCTATTTTAGTTTTTCCTTTCTCTATCCATACAGTGTCATATTTAGTAATGATAACGGTATCTCTGCATATCTGTTGCGGCTCTATGGCAATTGTTTTTGCTTCCTGGGCACAGACAGATGGCGAACATACGAGAAAGAAACACGACAGTATTTTAAAAATAGACCACTTCACGCTCATATCCGTCGGGTGTTACAGTGAATATATAGTAGGTGCGGTTTTTCATGCAGTCATTCATGTAATACATCACACCATCTTCGAAAAGATCTTCTTCAAATAAATGATGTTCATGACCCGCTGTACAGAATAGTAAGTTGGGAAATTGTGTGATGGCATACTGAAAAACATGAGCTACGTTATTGTTGAATTCGTAGCAGAAGGGGCGGATGTGCATCGCGAATATAGTACGATCGTACTCCTCGCGGCGCTCTTCAAGCTGACTGGAGATAAAATCAAAGTCCGGAATAGGGCGTGAATAGTCATACTCAATAGCATTGGTATTCAGACAGACAAACTTGATACGTCCGGCAATAAAAGAGAAATTAGGTTCACCAAAAATGGCACGATAAGTATCTTCGCCTGTGCCGATGCAGTCATGATTGCCAAGCAGACCGACATAAGGAACTTTCAGTTTATTCATGATGTCTCGTTGCCACAGGAATTCATCGGTGACTCCGAAGTCGCTGAAGTCTCCGGTGTGAACAACGAAGTCAATATCATTCCGCTTATTGAGGTGATTAACAAAGTCTAAGGTCTCATCATACCAGCGTTGTGAATCACTTATGGTAGCAAAACGAAGGGTGGTTTTATCCTTACAATTAGCTTCTATCTTTTGGATATTATAGTTGTTAATATTTGTCTGACCGCTAATACGTACGTCGTAGGGGTGATAGTCTATCATATCGCAGCCACTCACGCATAAGCCTATAAGCGGTAAGAGTAAAAGTTTAGATAGCTTCATGTGTTATGAAATTAATGTTATTAATACCTATTATAGAGAAAACTGGCTGCAAATATAGAGTTTTCTTTTTGATAAATGATTGTCTCATCTTCTTTTTTTCTGTTCTCTTTATGCTGAACGGCTTTCGGGTGGTTGTCTATTTTTTAGACGGAGCTGTCTAATTATTAGACACTTGATGATTGGATTTGGAAAGCTAATTTCTTGATAATAAACGGTTTTTAAGTTTTGGCACGCTTTCTGCATTTATATAGAGAGAATATCATATAATTAAAATCTTGCATGATCTATGAAGTCACTTTATTATGTCACTCAAACTTTACTGCATAGTCGCAGTTCCAATCTGATAAAGATTATCTCTCTCACTTTGGGAGTTACGGTCAGTATTCTCATTTTTGCCCGTCAGGCATTCGAACTCAATTATGATACATGCTATGAAGATTACGAGCGGCTATATATAATAAAGAACATCTATTCGCTGAATGAAAAGATTACGGAGTCACACAATACTTATGGTCCTGTTGCTGCTGCTATTGCCGACGCTTTTCCTGAAGAGGTGGAAAGTGTCACTGTCACCCAGCAATGGTTTGCCAATACCGGTTGGTATAAGGATGACAGCCGCTTTGCCTGTAACGCAATGACGGGTGATTCTTGTTTCTTCTCTACCCTGGGTATTCGCCTGCTGGCAGGCAATCCGAATGAACTGACTAATCCGGATGTTATCTTTATCAGTCGAGATATGGTGCGTGAAGTGTTTGCTGATCAGAATCCAATAGGACAAACGCTGAAAATGAACAGGGAGTTGCCTATGACTGTGAAAGGAGTATTTGAAGATTTCCCTGAGAATTCTTCACTATATGGTACGCAGATAGTGATTTCCCTTGCCAGTTCCTTTAAGCATGACTGGGGATATTGGGGATGGGATGGTGGTGACGGCTATACTTCCTTTGTGCGCTTGCGACATGCTGAAGATGCCGAACGGATTATTGCACGTTCACCTGAACTTGTGAAACGCTTCTTTGGCGATTATCCGGATTTTAAACTTGCTATAGGGCTTACTCCGGTAAAAAATTTTCGTATGGATGATGGAGTCAGTTCTATGCGTATTGTATGGATACTGCTTACACTGGCCACTACTATTCTTTTTATAGTGACACTGAATTATATCCTGATATCTATTTCATCCATGAGTCGGCGTGCTAAATCCATTGGCGTGCACAAATGCAATGGGGCGGATGGAAGTACTATTTTCAGTATGTTTATTCTGGAGACAGCTATTATTCTGCTGGTTTCACTGGGATGCATGGCGTTATTATTGGTTAACTTCCAAGAACCGATAGAAGATTTGCTCAACGTTACGCTTGCCGGACTCTTTGGCTGGGAGAATATATGGGCATCACTTTGTGTGATCGGTTTTCTGTTTGTTGTAGGTGGCGTACTGCCGGGGCATGTGTTCTCACGTATTCCTGTTACGCAGGTTTTCCGCCGGTATACTGAAGGCAAGAAAGGGTGGAAGCATCCGTTGCTTTTCGTACAATTTTGCGGTGTGGCTTTCATCTTTGGATTGTTGGGGGTGGTTTTGTTGCAAAGTCGTCACGTCACTACACGCGACAGAGGTTTTGATCCGGCAGGTATTGCTGTTGCCTATACATCGTTTGCAAACAGCGAAAATGCTCGTAGTACATTAGTAAATTTGCCTTATGTGGAAAGTGCAGCCAGTGGCAGCGATATGATTCTGGGAGGGCTGTCTGGTGAGTTCGTGACTACAGATGCAGGAAAAGATTACAGTATGCGCTGGCTGAGGGTAGATAAAGACTATGTCCCCTTCCTGGGATTGAAGTTTAAAGAAGGCCGAAACTTGACTAAAGCTAACGAGGTGTTGGTGAATGAAAAATTTCTGGAAGTGATGCGTTGGGAGGAGAACCCTATAGGCAGGCAAGTACGCAATCAGGAAGAAATATATGGTACTATTGTAGGTGTATTGAAAGATTTTCCTACTGCCGATCCTGCCTATGTAGCAACTCAACCTCTGTTTATTACCTATACTCCCCATTTTAACTATACAGTGATGCTTCGTCTGAAAGAACCGTTTGATGATAACCTTCACCGTTTGAATGAAGACTCACGTGAGGTATTCCCACAAAATGACTTGATTTTCACTTCATATAAGGATAAGGTGGATTTCCAGAAGCGAAGTGTTACGGACTTTCGCAATGCTACGATATTGGCAGCTATTACCATTTTATTCATTACCCTAATGGGACTGATAGGATACATCAATGATGAAATGCAACACCGGAGCAAAGAAATTGCCATCCGTAAAGTGAACGGGGCTGATGCGATATCTATCCTTATGCTTCTTTCTAAAGATGTGTTCAGGATTTCTATGCCTGCTGTTATCATCGGTATAATAGGAGCGTGGTATGTAGGTAATATGTGGCGAGAGCAGTTTATTGACACGGCAGCATTTCCGCTGATATACTATATATTGATAGCACTTGGAGTATTGGGTATTATTATCGGTTGTGTTATTTGGCGTTCCTGGCAAATAGCCGATGAAAATCCGGTGAAGAGTATTAAGAGTGAATAATAAAGAGATAATTAATAACATATAATTAAAAAACATCATGATTGAAATTAATGACATCAGCAAAGTATTCCGTACATCGGAAGTGGAAACAGTAGCGTTGAACCACGTGAATCTCAAAGTGAAAGAGGGGGAGTTTGCAGCTATTATGGGACCGTCAGGTTGCGGAAAATCAACCCTGTTGAATATTCTGGGATTACTAGATAATCCGACGGAAGGTTCATATAAACTTCTGGGACAGGAAGTAGGGAATCTGAAAGAAAAAGAGCGTACACGCGTTCGTAAAGGTAAACTGGGTTTTGTATTCCAAAGCTTCAATCTGATAGACGAACTGAATGTGTATGAAAATGTGGAATTGCCTTTGACTTATCTGGGAATCAAAGCTTCTGAACGTCGCCGGATGGTGGAAGATATACTGAAACGAATGAATATCAGTCATCGTGCCAAACACTTCCCGCAACAGCTTTCCGGTGGTCAGCAGCAACGTGTAGCCATTGCTCGTGCTGTAGTTACTAATCCTAAGCTAATACTTGCCGATGAACCGACCGGTAACCTGGATTCTAAGAATGGTGCAGAAGTAATGAATCTGCTGACAGAGTTGAACCGGGAAGGGACTACCATTATCATGGTGACACACTCTCAGCACGATGCTTCTTTCGCCCATCGTACGATTCATTTGTTCGATGGCAGTATAGTGGCAAGTGTTGCAGCACAGGAAATGTAAGTTACGATTATTACAATATTAAAGTATGAAACAAATCTATTATGTCATAAGGACTTTATTACGTGGACGCGGTTCGAATATTATCAAAGTCATTTCCCTTGGATTGGGATTGACGATGAGTATTTTGCTGTTTTCTCGTGTGGCTTTTGAACAAAGTTACGACACCTTCTACAAAGACTATGACAATTTATATCAGATATTCTCTATTTTTTCAGCTGATGGTGAACAGTTTGAGCCTCAAAAGCAAAACTGTGGCCCCGTGGCAGGTGCCATATTGGAAAACTTCCCGAAAGAAGTGGAAGCAGCCACCAGTATCGCCTATTTTCTCGGTGGTCCGTTGTATAATGGCAGTGTTCGTTTCGATGATGAGATCCTGTTGGCTGACTCACTTTTTTTCCGAACTATGGGTATTGAGGTACTGAGCGGAAATCCGGAGGATGAACTGGTACAACCGGATGTTATTTTTCTGAGCGACCGCTTGGCACAGAAAATCTTCGGCGGCGAAAATCCTATTGGAAAAGTGCTGAGCTACAATAAAGAAATAACATTTACAGTGAAGGGGACTTATGCTGCTTTACCGGAAAACACTACGATGCGTCCCGAGGGAGTTGTATCTATGCCTACAGCCTGGAGTCGCAGTTGGGGTAACTATTCCTGGCGTGGGGGAGACAGTTACTACGAATATATCCGTTTCCGTCCGGGAGCTGACAAAGAGATTATCAATGCTCGACTGGATGACATGATACAGAAATATCGACCGGAAGAGGATAAGAAAGCTTATGGCTATACAGCTTTTGTGAAACCTATCCGTGATGTATATCGAAACGAAGACCAAGTGAAACGGATGGATAGCATTATGAGTATCCTAGCTCTTGCAATTCTTTTTATTGCAGCACTAAACTATGTATTGATATCCATCTCCTCGCTTACTTACCGAGCAAAAGCGGTGGGAGTACATAAGTGTAGTGGTGCAAGCGGAGGTACTGTATTCTCAATGTTTCTTCTGGAGACAGGTATTATCATTGTACTGGCTCTGGTGTTAATGGGACTGATATTGCTTAACTTTCAGGAGTTTATAGAAGATACTACCGCAGCCAAGCTGAGTGTACTTTTTGCACCCGATCGTATTTGGGTACCGCTTGCTGTAGTGTTGGTTCTTTTTGTTGTGGGGGGAGTATTGCCTGGTAGATTATTTGCGCGGATACCGGTGTCGCAGGTTTTTCGTCGCTATACGGAAGGTAAGAAAGGGTGGAAACGTCCATTACTTTTTATCCAGTTCGCAGGTGTGGCCTTTATCTGTGGACTGATGTATGTAGTGATGGCGCAGTACAATTATGTGAAAGATAAAGATATGGGATATAATCCGCAGCGTGTAGCTGTGGGGAATGCTTATTTTGGTAGTGAGGAGGAGAGTGGACCGGCATTGCAGTTTTTCCGTGGTCTGCCTTATGTCGAAGAAGTTTCTTCTGCGGTCAGTACCCCTATCTGGAGCTATAGTGGCTCAATGATTGAAGGCGAAAGTGGACAGTCCCTCTTCTCAACACGCTACAGTTTTGCTCTTGAAGATTACTTTAAAATGATGGGTATGACAATGAAGGAAGGTCGTGCTCCGCGTGCAGCAGATGAAATAGTAGTGAATGAGGCTTTTGCGGAGAGGATGCGTTGGGGAGACAAGGCTTTGAACCACCCGTTACGTACAGAAGGCAAGAATTTTAAAGTCGTAGGTATATTGAAAAATTTTCATATAGGTTCCTATTACCAGCCACAGGATGTCATAATGTTCGGATATACCCGTACTTTCGGTAATACTGTCCATGTGCGTCTCAAAGAACCTTTTGCTGAGAATTTGCGGCGTCTGAACAAAGACGTAAGCGAAGCTTATCCGGACAAAACGATTGATTTTGCCGGATTGGAACAACGAATATTGGAACGGTATAATCCGGTTCGTGTCTTTAGCAATGCTACCATATTGGCGGCGGGAACCCTGTTCTTTGTCATGCTGATGGGCCTGATAGGTTATACTACGGATGAAGTGCGTCGTCGTTCCAAAGAAATTGCCATTCGTAAAGTGAATGGGGCGGAATCTTCGGGGATATTGGAGTTACTTTCAAAGGATGTCCTTTATGTAGCGGGACCGGCTGTCATTATCGGTATTATTGCCTCGGCGTACGTCAATGAGATGTGGATGGATCAGTTTGCTGCACAGGTGCCGCTTTCGTGGCCGGTATATGTGCTGATAGCATTGGTTATCCTGTTACTTATTGTTGCTTGCGTCATCTGGAAGTCATGGCGGATAGCGAATGAAAATCCGGTGAATAGTATTAAAAGCGAATAAACGTATGAAGCAGATATACTATGTAATTCAAACGTTGCTCCGTGGGCGCGGCAGCAATATCATCAAAGTTCTCTCTCTGGGCTTGGCACTGACGATGAGCATTCTGCTTTTTGTTCGTGTTGTTTTCGAGCAAAGTTATGATACTTGCTACCGTGATCCGGACCGCATCTATCAGCTCTTCTCTATCTTCACTATCAACGGTGAACAGGGGGAACCGGGTGAATTGAACCTGCCTCCTGTGGCAGGTGCCGTCTTGGAGAACTTTCCCCAAGAAGTGGAAGCGGCTGTCAGTGTTTGCAAATACATGGCTTTTGGACCGCTTTATAATGGTAGTGTACGTTTTAAGGATTACGCTGTAATGGCAGACTCACTCTTTTTCCAGACATTGGGCATCGAAGTCCTTAGAGGTGATCCGTTGCATGAACTTCAACAGAAGGATGTGGTCTTTCTGAGTGATCGTCTGGCACAGAAAATGTTTGGTGATGAAGACCCCGTGGGTAAAGTGATAAACTATGATAAACAACTGCAGCTCACTGTAAAGGGTATTTATGCTGCTTTGCCAGAGAACTCCACCATGAACCCTGAAGCTGTCATTTCTATTGTCAGTGCATGGAGTCGTGACTGGGCGGAATATTCATGGGAAGGAGGTGATTCTTTCTTTCAATATATCCGCTTTCGTCCGGGTGTGAAGGTAGATGTTGAGAAGTTCAATGCACGCCTGGAGACTGTGATTCATAATTATTTTCCTCAGGATGGGAAAGATAATTCGAGTTATACCTCTATTGTGAAGCCTTTGCGTGATGTATATCGCAGTGGTGACATGGTAAAGCGTATGAATGCCATTACACTTATCCTCGGTCTGGCCATCCTCTTCATTGCAGCAATGAATTATGTACTTATTTCTATTTCTTCACTCTCGTATCGTGCTAAGGCGGTGGGAGTACATAAGTGTAATGGTGCATCAGGCGGTACCGTATTTTCAATGTTCCTGCTGGAGACAGGTATTGTTATCTTATTGTCATTGATACTGATGGTATTGCTGTTGCTGAATTTCCGTGAGATGATAGAGGAGACGATGGAAGTCCGGTTGACATCCCTGTTTGTGTTTGGACGTATCTGGGTACCATTGGTGGTAGTGCTAGGTTTGTTTATTGTGGGCGGTGTGCTACCGGGACGAATGTTTTCGCGAATACCGGTGTCACAGGTTTTTCGTCACTACACGGAAGGGAAGAAAGGGTGGAAGCGTCCGTTGCTTTTTATTCAGTTTTTGGGTGTGGCTTTTATCTGTGGACTGATGTGTGTCATCATGGCCCAGTATCACTATGTGTTGAATAAAAATACTGGATATGATGCCCGGAGTATAGCTACGTCCGATATCTATTTTGATAGTGACTCCGAACGCGATGCTGCCCGTCAGTTCTTTTGCGGACTCCCTTATGTGGAGGATGTGGAATCTGCCAGTTATCCACCCTGTATCGGCATGAGTGGTATGAGGATAATGGATGAAAGCGGGCAGTCACTTTTCTCATCACGCTACTGTGTAGAGACAGAAAACTACCCTAAAATGATGGGTATGGTGATAAAGGAAGGTCGTATGGCACGGGAACGCAATGAGGCTGTGGTGAATGAAACATTTGCCAAGACTATGCGCTGGGGAGATGATATCGTGGGACGTATAGTGCATCAAGGAAATACAAGTCTGGGAGATCTG
>USSR01000196.1 GCA_900557355.1 uncultured Bacteroides sp. | reverse complement strand
AGAACAGTGCGGATGCTCCGCGTATCAGTGAGTTATTGGTGGACATGCTCACATTACCGGCTTCAATCAGTTTGATGATCTCATCTTCTTTTCCCTCATATTTCAGTTTCAGTCGTTTGGTGTCAAAATCAAAGGTAGCATCGGTGTTGTAGTTCATGTTCATATTCACCTTGTCACCTACTTTTCCATTGACGTTGATATTGATTTTCTCGTCAAAGTCAAAACCGAGTGTTTTGCGTTGACTTTCCGGAAGTGAGGGGTTCTTCACATTTTTGTACGTCATGCCAAAGCTGAGTTCTGCATTACCTTGTGTACGTATCTGTACCCCACCGGGACCAAACAATTTCTCTGCCGGACCAAGGTTGAACTTCATATCCATAAAGTCGAAAGCCTCTTTTCCTTTGCCGATTTGTTCTCCGTTCTTTTGGCGGTAATAAGATTGCATGGATTGTTTCAATGTCCAGTCCAGATATTCTTCGGGAGTTAGTACCATCGGTACATCGATTTCGGTATTCCCTAATTTTGTGCGTATGTAGTACCTGTCTGTTTTTGCATCATATTCTGCTTCGGTTCGTAAGTTCATGGGGGATTGCAGGTCGGCAGGGTGGGGAGAAAGGTCTTTTAGTGTACCCGGCACGGTCTTGCGAACGGAATATCGCGGAGCTATTGTATCCTGTACATTTTCCGCTTTTTGTGTACTCTCCCCATTTACATTCTGTCCCATAACGACAAAGCTGCCAGGCATGAGCCATAGCAGCAATAACCAAATGATGTGTCGTATACGAGGAGACTTCATGTGTGTTTAATTGAATAAGTTGCTCGTAGCTTGTCACTTAATTTAGCGCATAGTGCTAAATTAGAGTCTTTTTAGCGCCAGCTTAATAACTTGTTCCACTGGCGCATCTGGCTCTTCTTTCAATATTGCCAAAACTACCTTTTGTGATGGTGCCTGTGCAAATCCCAACATTGTCAATGCTGCAATAGCCTCTTCCTGCACCTGTGCATTAGCAGCAGATAGCATTCCGCCGAGACTTCCTATCGTACTTCCTGCGCTTGCAGTACCTGTCTTGATTTTATCTTTCAAATCCACAATCACCCGTTGGGCTGTTTTTAATCCGATACCTTTCACTGTCTTCAGTAAATTGGCATTTTCAGTACTGATAACATTCACCAGTTCTGCCGGTGAAAGTGCCGAAAGTATCATTCGTGCAGTATTACCGCCAATGCCCGAAACGGAAATCAACAACAAGAATAATTCACGCTCTTGTTTATCTGCAAAGCCGTAGAGGACATATGCATCCTCACGTATAGCCTCGTAGATATATAGTTTGCACTCTTTTTTGCCTTGGATGGCAGCATACGTATTTAATGAAATATTAACGGCATATCCCAATCCGTTACAGTCGATAACTGCGGTTGCCGGGCTGAGCTCGGCAAGTCCGCCTCTAATGTATTCTATCATAATACTTACTATAACGCGCGCGAGCGAAGAATATTGTGTGAAAGAGTTACAAGTTACAAGCTACAAGCTCCTTTCGGTATAATAGCGCAGCCACTCGTAGCTTGTAGCTCGTAACTCTTTTATCTTGTTAATAAAGAAAAAACTCTGTGGAACACTGAATCGTTTTGTGGTTAATTTGAATGAAAATGATTACTTTTGTGCCGATAAAATAGAAAACTGATAAATAATATCAATAAAAGAATGAAAAAAGTAAGAGCAGCCATTGTTGGCTATGGCAATATCGGGCAATACGTGCTCGAAGCGTTGCAAGCGGCTCCCGACTTTGAAATTGCCGGTGTAGTACGCCGAGCTGGAGCTGAAAATCGTCCCGCAGAACTGAGTGAATACCCTGTTGTAAAGAATATCAAGGAATTGGAAGGCGTTGATGTTGCAATTCTTTGTACACCAACCCGCAGTGTAGAGACTTATGCCAAAGAAATCCTTGCACTTGGCATCAATACGGTTGACAGCTTCGATATTCATACCGGTATTGTAAATTTGCGTCGTACACTGTCTGCTTCTGCAAAAGAGCATAATGCAGTTTCTATTATTTCTGCAGGTTGGGATCCGGGAAGCGATTCTATTGTACGTACCCTGTTGGAAGCGATTGCTCCGAAAGGAATTACTTATACAAACTTTGGTCCTGGAATGAGTATGGGACATACAGTAGCTGTAAAAGCTATTGATGGTGTAAAGGCTGCTCTTTCCATGACTATTCCTACCGGAACAGGTATTCACCGCCGTATGGTTTATATCGAATTGAAAGACGGTTATGAGTTTGATAAAGTATCTGCTGCCATCAAGGCAGATCCATATTTTGTGAATGATGAGACACATGTGAAATTAGTTCCCAGCGTAGATGCTTTGCTTGACATGGGACATGGTGTAAACCTCACTCGTAAAGGAGTTTCCGGTAAAACTCAGAATCAATTGTTTGAGTTCAATATGCGCATTAATAACCCTGCACTTACTGCTCAGGTATTGGTTTGTGTAGCTCGCGCTTCCATGCGTCAACAACCAGGTTGTTACACTATGGTAGAGGTTCCGGTTATTGATCTTTTGCCGGGAGATCGTGAAGAGTGGATCGGACATTTAGTGTAAGAAAATACGATTATATAGAAAAGGATGGCCAAGGTAATATTGGTCATCCTTTTTTATTGGGGTAAATCTAAAGTTCTCTTAGAACAGGAACCGCAGAATATCATTAAAGTTTGCCCAAAGCAGCAATCCGAATAACAGGAACATACCCACCATTTGCGCACGTTCCATAAACTTATCACTTGGTTTGCGACGAGCTACAATCTCATAGATAAGGAATAGTACATGTCCGCCATCCAGTGCCGGAATAGGCAGAATATTCATGAAGGCGAGGATAATAGAAAGGAATGCTGTCATGTACCAGAACTGATGCCAATCCCATGTAGCAGGAAAGATGCTTCCGATAGTTCCGAAGCCACCCAATTGCTTGGCACCTTCTTTAGAGAAGAGATATTTCATCTGTCCTACATAGCCTTTCAGCGTTTGTACTCCCAATGCTGCACCAGCGGGGAAAGAGGCCAGAAAACTATATTCTTTCTTTACAACCGGCAGTAACTGATTGGTTGCCGTACGTACCACTGCACCTATCTCATAGATTGAATCTGTAGCAAAAGTTATGGTATCTATCACTCCGGCACGTGCATAAGTCAATGTGATATAATGAGAAGCAGAATCCGCTTTCTGACGGCGTAACATCTCTTCTTTGAAATCGAAATAAGCAATGTTCTTTCCGTCCAATTGCATAATACTGTCACCCGCTTGCAGGCCGGCAAGGGCAGCAGGACGGTTGGCACAAATACTATCAATAACATATGGATAGCGGAATGAGGCAAAACGTACACTGTCAGCCAGCAGACGCTCCATGAAATTCTCAG
The DNA here is from genome assembly GCA_900557355.1 of uncultured Bacteroides sp. Lineage (GTDB taxonomy): Bacteria > Bacteroidota > Bacteroidia > Bacteroidales > Bacteroidaceae > Bacteroides. The sequence goes on along the minus strand of USSR01000196.1, from coordinate 6,853 downwards.
GAATATAAACGGATACCTCTTGCCCATCACGGCGTACTGTTACTTGGCGGGCATCGACAACGCTTGTCAGCATGTCACCACCGTAACGTTCAAAGGGTACACCATCAGCAGATATCAGTACGTCACCGTCACGGAAACCGATAGCTTTTGCCGTTTCGTTGAATTCCATACCCAGCGGGGCCTTTTGTACCGGTACGTATTCATCTCCCCAGGTAAAAAGTATCATAGAATAGATGAATAATGCCAATATGAAATTGAACAATACACCACCTATCATGATTAACAACCGTTGCCATGCCGGTTTGGCCCGGAACTCCCACGGTTGCATTGGCTGTTTCATCTGTTCGGTATCCATAGACTCATCTATCATACCTGCTATCTTTACATAACCACCTAACGGCAGCCAACCAATACCATATTCCGTATCACTATTTTTCGGCTTGAACTTGAACAGGGTAAACCAAGGGTCGAAGAACAAACAAAACTTTTCTACCCGTGTCTTGAAAAGACGGGCGAAGAGGAAGTGCCCTCCCTCATGAACGATAACGAGCAACGAAAGGCTCATAACGAGTTGCAGGGCACGAATCAAAAATGTTTCCATCTAATAATTTTTCTATTTTACTATTTACAATTTACTATATTAAATGCGGCTTATCATTGATACCGCTATCACTTTATAAGTTCTTGTGCAATACGGCGTGTCATCGCATCCGTAGCTACATAGTCTTCATATTCCGGTTTTGCCACAAATGATACGATAGACATTGCTTTCTCTATCACATCACTCATGCCGAGGAATGAAATCTCATCCCGCAGGAAAGCGGCAACTACCACTTCATTGGCTGCATTCACGATACAAGGCATATTTCCGCCTTTATGCAAAGCTTCGTAAGCCAAAGCCAGATTACGGAAACGGGTAGTATCCGGTTGTTCGAATGTCAGGTTTGTGCACATCTTGAAATCTAACCGGGGAAATGAAGCCTTCAGGCGGTGCGGATAAGAGAATGCATACTGAATAGGCAGACGCATATCCGGCATACCCAATTGTGCTTTTACTGCACCGTCTTCAAACTGCACCATCGAATGTATAATAGATTGCGGATGTACTACCACTTCAATCTGATCCGGACGAACACCGAATAACCATTTTGCTTCTATCACCTCGAACCCTTTGTTCATCATTGAAGCGGAATCAATTGTGATCTTCGCTCCCATATCCCAATTAGGGTGTTTCAAGGCTTGGGCTTTGGTTACCGTAGCCAGTTGTTCCATTGTGCAATTGCGGAACGGGCCACCGGATGCCGTAAGGATCACCTTCTCTATCGGATTGCCGAGTTCCCCCGCTAAACATTGGAAAACGGCTGAATGTTCGGAATCTACCGGTAATATAGGTGTACCGGATAGGCGTGCCATATCGTTAATCAGCTCACCTGCCACAACAAGCGTCTCCTTGTTGGCAAGAGCGATGGGTTTACGGGCACGAATAGCATTCATGGTTGGTTTCAGTCCGGCATAACCTACCATCGCAGTCAGTACGATGTCAATTTCCGAGTCTTCCACAATTTGGCAGATAGCATCCGTTCCTGCATATACTTTGATAGGCAGATCGGCGAGGGCTTCTTTCAGTTGGGCATATTTCGTTTCGTTGGCTATAACTACCGCTTCAGGCTTGAATTTCCGAGCCTGGGCAATGAGTTCTTCTACACGGTTGTTGGCGGTCAGCACATACGCTTCGTACTGGTCGGATTGTTCTTCAATCACCTGTAATGCCTGCGTACCTATGGAGCCGGTAGAACCGAGTATAGCAATTTGTTTTTTCATTTATCTATCACTTAAAATACAATATATTGTTCCGGATTCACCGCCCGTCCTTTGTGCCATAACTCAAAGTGCAGGTGAGGACCGGTTGTCAGTTGTCCGCTGTTTCCTACCAAAGCAATAGCCTCTCCGGCCTGTACAGTGTCTCCTTCACGTTTCAATAAGGAACTGCAATGCTTATATACGGATATAAAGTCTTGATTATGTTGTACTTCTATCACATACCCTGTTTCGGCCGTATAAGTACTCAAGATAACTGTACCATCCAGCGTAGCAAGTACGCTCTCTCCGGGATTGGCGGCGATATCCGTACCGTAATGTTTTCTGTCAGCATCAAATTTTTCTGTAATCATCCCTCGCGTGGGACGATAAAATATCAATCCTTCTATGTCCGGGCGGGCTGTAATGCTTGTCAGGTTATACTTTTCTGTCTCTTCATATTGTTTCCGGAACTCCGCTTCCCGCTGTGTGCGTTCCATCAACGAGTCTTCGCGTACGGTAGTCAGTGAGTCCATATTGTGTACAGTATCTACCCGTATGGTTCCACTGAAAATATCCTGTATATTCATGATATACAAATTCTGGCGATCTACCAACTGTTGAAGTGAATCTACTCGTAAAGCATTCTCTACCACCTGGGCACGGATTTCACTGTTCATATATCCCGGCAAGTAGTTACGCAACGGAGTGAAAGCAATGATAACTGAGGCAACCAAAAACAAAACAGTCAGCACAGAAAGTAATACCGAGATGCCGTTTAGCTTGGATACACGGAGACCGACTACTTCTTCGAGTGTATTCTCGTTGATGATAGTCAGCTTATATTTGAATTTGATATTACTCCAGAATGCTTTATGTCGTTTCTTTTTCACCATACGCGTTTATCACTTTATCGCCCTATCGCTTTATCACTCATATTACACTTCCTCTGTTTCATCCAAAGCTAGCAATCCTTTGGGTAAATCCATTGTGATTACTTTGTGCTTTTGGTCAATGTTCAGGATGAATTCTTCTTGTGCAGGAATCAGTAATTCTTCTCCCTGATGATCAACTGCAAACAAGGTATTGATGGTTGCAGTATCCACCTCTGTCACTTCTCCCAAGTCTCCGTAGTTAACTTCTTCTACGCGGAAACCTACAAAGAAATCCCAGGTCAGTTCTCCCGGTCCGGCATCTTCGGCATGTTTGGCAGGAAAGTAAACTTCCACGTTGGTGAACATCCGTGCACGTTCCGCCGTATCTACTCCTTCCAGTTTTACCAATGCGGTGGAGTCGGAGCGGAAACGGTATTCTTCCAGGAAGAAAGGTACGAAAATACCATCCAACAGGCAGATCAGGTATTCAGCTTCCACCCGATCAAAAATGTCATCGGTGAATGTGAATGACAACTCGCCGTGAATGCCGTGCGGTTTGTTGAATACTCCTATCTTATATACATCTTCTCTTTTTATCATCTTATCATCCTACCATTCTTAATCATCTTCCACCATCCTATATCATATTCTCGTAATTCTTGCTCCGATAGCATTCAGGCGTCTTTCAATATCCTGATACCCCCGGTCGATTTGTTCAATGTTGTGGATACGACTGCTTCCTTCCGCACTCATGGCGGCAATCAGCAATGCAATACCGGCACGAATATCAGGTGAAGTCATATTCCCGCCTCGCAGACGCATGGCATGGTTATGACCAATGACAACGGCACGGTGAGGATCACAAAGAATAATCTGTGCTCCCATATCTATCAGTTTGTCCACGAAGAACAGGCGGCTCTCGAACATTTTTTGATGAATGAGCACGCTGCCTTTTGCCTGAGTGGCAACTACGAGCATTACACTTAGCAAGTCCGGCGTCAGTCCCGGCCAGGGAGCATCGGCAATAGTCATAATGGAACCGTCCATGAACGACTCTATCTGATACGTTTCCTGTGCAGGAACATAGATATCATCTCCTTGTTGTTCCAGTTTGATACCCAGACGGCGGAAACTTTCGGGGATGATGCCCAGGTTTTCATAAGAAACATTCTTGATGGTGAGCTCACTTTGCGTCATGGCTGCCATACCGATAAAACTGCCGACTTCGATCATATCGGGAAGTATTGTATGCTCGGTACCGTGTAGTTCGTCCACTCCTTCAATGGTCAACAGATTGGAGGCAATGCCTTGTATCTTGGCGCCCATGCGGTTCAGCATCTTGCAAAGTTGTTGCAGATATGGTTCACAGGCGGCATTATAAATAGTGGTTGTTCCTTTGGCCAGTACAGCTGCCATCACGATGTTGGCAGTTCCGGTTACCGAAGCTTCGTCCAGCAACATGTAGGTGCCTTTCAGTTCGCAAGCTGAAATCTCGTACGCTTCGCGTTCTGTATTGTACGAGAAATCTGCACCCAGGTTCTGTATACCGATAAAGTGAGTATCCAGGCGTCTGCGTCCTATCTTGTCACCACCCGGTTTTGAAATCATCGCTTTATGGAAGCGTGCTACCATTGGGCCGATTAGCATAACCGAACCTCGCAGACTGGAACACTTCTTCAGGAATTCATCGCTTTCCAGATAACTCAAATCCAGCTTTTCTGCTTTGAAACTATACGTGTCAAGCCCTTTTCTGGATACCGTAACGCCCATGTCACGCATCAACTGAATGAGATTATTGACATCCAGTATATCCGGAATGTTATGTACGGTCACCTCTTCGGCTGTCAGCAGCGTGGCGCAGATAATTTGCAATACCTCGTTTTTTGCGCCTTGCGGATGAATCTCGCCGGATAATCTGTGTCCTCCTTCAATTACGAATGATGCCATAAGTCTATTAGTACTTTCTCTTATTATTCCGGTTATCTCTCCGGTTATTCTGATTGTTTACTTTCGGACGGTAGTTCTGATTAATACGTTCAGCCATCAGTTTGATGATGTCATCCGTCATCTGCAATTTGCCACCCGAATATTCGTTAAGATCTTCTGCAATTTTACGGTCGTCTACCGTATCCTTGTTCCAGGTCATGAAGTCTTTCTTCATGTGGTTGCAGATCAGGGCAATCAGATTCTGCTTTTCATCTCCTTCGGGGAAATCAATTGCTTTCTTTATCAATACTTCCAGTGTACGGCCGTAGTGGCGGTAACGGATTTTTGTACTGGGATAGGGGATTACTTCCGGACGGGTATTTAGATTATCTTTGCGGATAATTTCATACGGGTAATCAATATCCAGTTTGAAGTCGGACATGATAGCCAGATGATCCCATAGTTTATGTTTAAAATCGGGTACATCACGTAGATGCGGGAACATATTACCCATAATGTTGATAATGGTGTTTGCGCAACGTTGGCGTTCTGCGCGATCTTCGATTGTTAACGCGTGGTCAACCATGTTTTGGATGCTGCGTCCGTATTCCGGCAAAGGCATCCGTTTTTGTTGAGTGTTATATTGCATATATTATAAAAGTTTTTTCGGTTGGGAAGCTACGAACTCTTTCAGGTAGAATGGTTCAAAATAAGCTACATCCTTAAAGTCGTTTTCGGCTATTGCTTTTTCGGCAAGTGGAAACATCATCTTTGCCAGCGGACGAATATCGTCAATGAAATGCGCATTGGGATGAGTTATTTTTTCTTTGCACTTGGCTGCTCCGTCTCCAAAGAAATAAACGGGATGTTGATTCAGAAATTCCGTATAAGAGTTTTCGTCTACAATGTCAGCGGCTATGTCGCGCACAGGTTTCAGGGCACGGTCGTAGATGGCAGCATATACTTCCATGCGGCGTGCATCAATCATCGGGCATAACAGTGCGTCTTCAGGCAATTCATCATGATAAAGCAATACCGGCACGCATTGTACTTTCAATGTCGGAAGACCGATCAGCGGAATATTACGTCCGTAACAAACTCCTTTCGCCATAGATACGCCGATACGTAGTCCGGTGTAGGAACCCGGTCCGCAACTCACCGCCACTGCATCAATCGGCATGGCATGACTGTCGGCAAACGACAGAGCTTCGTCTATAAATACTCCCAGCAGAGCGGCATGAGACGGGCCGTTCAGGTCTTCTTTGTTAAATACATTTTGTCCATCTTCACTCACTGCAACGGAGCATGCCGAGGTGGACGTTTCAATATGTAAGATACACGACATAGTCTTTTGTTAGTTTAATTGTGGCAAATTTACAGGTTTATTTTCAGATACACAAGCGAATCCAAAAAGGGTTCGGTATCTTTCTTACGGCTTTATTGGGAGGTTTTTAGATTATTTCTATCTTTGCTGTCTGATTTTAGGGATAAACGCTGAATTCGTTAACATAAAATAACCGGCACAAGGAGGTCGTTGTATCTGTAATTATGATCGTAGCTATTATTATTGTACTTTTTATTTTGGTGCTGATTTCGATGTACAACTCACTGGTGAGAAAGAGAAATCAGATAGAAAATGCTTTTTCCACTATCGATGTCATGTTGAAACGCCGCTTCGATTTGATACCCAATCTGGTTGCAACTGTTCAGCAATATGCCAAGCATGAAGCCGATACATTTGCTGCAATAACGGAAATGCGCAATAAGACTTACACTTCTCTTAATGACAGCGAAAAGGCGGAATTTGACAAAATGTTTTCTAAAGTGCGTACTCAATTCTTTGCAGTGGCGGAGAACTATCCCGAACTAAAAGCTTCTGAAAATTTCCTGCAATTGCAGCGTTCGCTCAATGAAACGGAAGAACAGTTGGCTGCTGCCCGCCGCACTTACAATGCTTCTGTAACCGATTACAATAATGCCGTCAATCTGTTGGCAGGTATGTTTGGTTTTACAAGGAAAGCGGTGCTGACAATTCCGGAAGCAGAACGTGCAACTCCGGATGTAAAGAACTTATTCAATTCATAAAATAGCCGGCAATGGATTATGTAGATTTTGACTCTCTGGCGCAGAAACTGGCCCCCACATTGCAAGTTCTGGAAAATAAACGTAAGGAACTCCTGAGGAAAGGGCGTTCAGAGGGTTTGATTTATGCTGCTATTTTTCTGATAGTAGGAGTGATCGCTTTGCTAATACTA
>USSR01000195.1 GCA_900557355.1 uncultured Bacteroides sp. | reverse complement strand
ACCTATTTGCTTATATATACGAAGGGGATCAGGTAAATACCTAATCCCCTCGCAAGTTTTTTCTATATTTCCATTAAATAGTATTTTCATTTTATCATTTACACTACTTCGTCAAAGCAGTACTGCCCAAATACTATGCAATTTTAACGTACCGGAGTCAGTATACCTACATAACCGCCACCTGCAACCATTTTCACGGTCAAAGGTTTTCCGGCAACAATACGCACCTTTTGATTTACCAGTTCCGTCGCTTTCTTATCCGCATTTTTAGCGTCTTTCCAATATTCAAGTTCGTATTCGCCTTCAGGTAAGAAAGAAGTATCTAGTTTTATAACCCGTTTCGTACTGTTATTCATCACACCGACAAACCATTGTTCATTTGACCGTTTCGCCAATGCAATAAATTCCCCCGGATATCCATCTAAAAAACGAGTGTCATCCCATACAGTAGGCACTACCTTGAGGAAGTCCGCTCCTTGCTGCCCGAGAATATGTTTAGGATGATCAGAAACGACAGTAAACGGACTTTCATAAATCACGAACTTAGAAAGTTCTGCACAACGAGTGTTTGCCACTAAAGTAGGACTCTGTTTCTTAAATTCCTTAAGAGGAACATTCAGAAAGCCGCCCGGAGTATAATCCATAGGTCCTGCCAGCATACGGGTAAAAGCAAGCGTCACATTATGTTCCGGCACTATTCTATCTGTGAATTTTGAATACTCCTCTCCCATGACTCCTTCACGCGTCAGCAAGTTAGGATACGTACGTTCAATACCATCAGGCTTATAAGAGCCATGAAAATCAACCATTAACTTGTGTTTTGCCGCAGTTGTGACAATCTTCCGATACCAATTCACCATTTCCTGATCATCACGATCCATAAAATCAATCTTTACACCGGCAATCCCCCATTTCTCATAAAGAGCAAAAGCCTCTTTATAGCTATCGTTCTTATTTATGTCCGTACAATAAAGCCACAGCCAGCAACGTACATTCTTCAAACGTGCATATTCAAGTATCTCCTGCATATCCAATTGAGGTGCCGGTTTAGTGATATCGGCATCCGCTTTATTATAGCGCCCATACCATTGCCAGTCTATCACCATATAAGGCCAGCTTTGAATCGAAGCAAGATCTATATACTCCTTAATCACGTCCATTTCCATTTTCACCTCTCCACTCCACCAATGATCCCAGGCGGCCATTCCCGGTTTTATCCACGACGTATCTTCAATAGCACATGGCGGATTCAATCCGGCGATTAATTCTGATTCAATAAACTTACCCGGATTATCTCCAATCATGATAACACGCCAAGGTGTCACCATCTTCTGAGAAAAGCGGGCTTTTACTCCATCCTCATTCTCGCCGGGCAGAGGTGACAACTTTGTAGTCAGCATTTGTCGCCCTTCCACCTTGCTATCTGCCACACCTATATAAAATCCCGGATAATCATCAATATATGCTTCAGTAATCGCTACATAATTTTGTTTGTCAATCTCGACTAGGAAAGGCAGGCCAGCTACTGTATCCGTCGGCATTTTACTCAATGGTGTTTTAACAAATTCCGATTCCTGTGACGAAGTATAATTACGTTTATACTTAGCAACCCATGCCACTGATGATTCAGGGAGAGAGAAACCTGTCAATTCACGTGTCAGATGTCTATTGCCAATCTTGCGTACACCATATAACTGATAACGAAATGCGATGCCGTTATCATATACGCGAATGCAAAAATCCATCTGTCGGCAATCCCCTCCTTTCTCACGGAAATTCAATGTAGCTTCATTCCAGTTCAGAGTAACTCTATCATGCTTATTCTTTACTACTGGTGTCCATGACTCACTTTCCGCAAGTACTTCAGGGGTATCCTGCAAAGAAAGGTTAGTGCCCATCGGCTTTTCATTCTTAAATTCAAAACCTAATGGTGAATCACTAATCAACGTCTTCCCCTGAAAGGAAGCAGAATAAGACAGTTGGTCCTCATAATTGACTTGCAAACGTATCTTACCATCAGGAGAAGTGATTTGAAATGTTTGCGCCGGCACTTTCAGTGCCAGCAACAAACATATAAAAAACGTGCTATATTTCATTATACAGATAATTTTAAGATTCTATTCTATTTCTTTTTATCACTGAACAAGAACGTTCCAAAACCAAAATGTTCATAGTAGTATCCTTCCGGACGAATCTTATCAAGAACTTCTTTTGTATAAACCATGTTCAATCCCTTACGATTTACATAATGATTGTAGACCATTTCAAATACCGGACGAAATTGTCCTCTGCCCTCAGTTGATATTTTAGTCCAGCTACAATATTTACCGGTTATATCTGTCCATGTTTTAAAAGGAACATCGTCATGACCGATATTATACATAGAAGTATATTCAAATCCTTTCCTCAAACGATTGTCCAAAACTTCATAAAGATCAGTACCTTGTTTGTAAGCTATCTCACAAGTGACCGACAGACAGGCTAATCCCAGTTGTGTATGCGCCTGGTCTCTCCCACTTTCCTGACATTGCCCCGTATCGCCATCCACGTAATTCTTGATCGTACCATTATCATTCCCATTCAAATAAAAGTCTACCCCCTTCTTATACATATCCATATCATTGAGAAGCACAGCAGCAGCTACATAACTCATCCCCACAGATGCTCCCCAATTTCCATTTGAATAAGCCGGAGTGGCAATAAACTCATCAAGAACAGGAACAAAGATTTTCTTAAACATAGTGCAGACCTTGTCAAAATTATCATCTGTCATTCCCTGAGGATATAAATAACGCATCATTTCGGCAGCATACATAAACTTGACTCCCATAATACCCGCCAGCAAAGGCTGATCACCAGCAACAATCGCTTCTAAGGTATTCGCATAAGCCACTAAAATTTCTGTTGCCTTTTGGGCATGAGCTTCCTCTTTAGTGACAGCATACATCACCGAATTCTGATAAGCCGCATTAAAATCACTCTCATATTTACCTTGGATACTAGGTCGATTTCCATTGTCATTCCCTCTGTAGATCTCTTTATAAGGTCCTTGCATCACATAATTCGATTTTGAACGGGCATCCGCAACAAAAATCTCGTAGCAGCCATAGGCCGGTTGCTCCTTATTTGCAACAATCTCACGCCAACGCTCAATATCACCCGTAGTATGCATTATACCGGGATGGACAAATTTAGCAGGATAGTCAACTTCTATTTTATCATCTTCCCATTCGTCCATTCTGTTTACACCATCTTCAATCTCACTGCAAGAAGAACCCAATGTACTACCGATCAATAGAATACATATCAATATAAAATTCTTTTTCATACAAATACTTTTAGTAAACCATTAAATAATTATCTATATATCACGCTTTATTTACCGGCAGCGACTTCGGCATTGGCATAAGCTTCCGCCTCTGCAACACTTTTAAAGGAACGAATCCAATAGACTGTGTACTGCCCGGTTGGCAGGTTCTGATTATAGATATCTGCCACCTTTACTTCAAACGTTTTATAATAGCAAAGTTCTGTAGTTGAGAATTTCCCCCATGAGGCAACATCCCAATACAACATACGTGTACCATCATTCAATAAAATACCATTATTTTCGGACTTGCTTGCACCTGTTCCGGAAGTCAAAACCAAATTTAGCGTATAGACCCCTCCCTTGCCGATACCTTTGCCACCTCCAGGAAGGTCGGTTCTAAGAGCTATCACCGGATAATTGCCCCAATGCATCGGTGCCTTATCACTGGCGGAAAGTCTTAAGTCGGCACGTTTCATTTCTGTATTTTGCTGACCACATGTTACAATCATTTTTCCATCTTGGACAACAAAGCTTGAATAATTCTGGGCAATTCCCCAATTCTTAAAACTATTACGTCCATCCCAAATCCACCAGCCCGGATCGACTGTAAGAGTTACAGAGGAAGATTTACCGTTCGAAATACAAGTCGCTGAAACAGTAGCCGTTCCAAAACCGACTGCCGTCACCACTCCTTGCTTCACTGTTACGACTTTTTCGTCACTGGAAAGCCATTCAACGGTACTGGCAGTAGCAGATTCCGGAGTAAAAGAATAATCCAGAGCAAGCTCCTGACTCACATACAGCAGTTCATTATGTGGTTCTATTTTCACATCCTCAACAGGAATAAATGGTAATATTTCGAGCTTAAATTCCCCCACAACACCACTTTTGTCATGTGTATAAGCATAAATAGAAACATTTCCCGGCTCTATTCCGGTCACTACGCCTTTCTCATCAACTGTAGCTTTGCTCTCATCACTACTCTTCCATGTCAAATAAGAATAAGTGTGATCAGCAGGCAAAATGCGATAAGTCAACTGTAATTTATCGGTTTGATAGAGTTCTTTTACCAAATTCCCCTCACCATCAACATTTGTAAATTCAATTCCCGTCGCTTTTATAACCTCAGGAATAACTGTTACCTTAATAGTACGTTGAGTAATATTGGCCACACCAAAGCCAATGGCAGGAGTTACAGAAATAATAGCACTTCCTTCTGTTTTACCCGAAATCGTACCATTCTCAGATACTGTAGCTACCTTCTCATCTGAGGAAACCCATAAAAGTTCTGAACTTGTAGGATTTTCAGGCGTAATAGAATATACAATCGTAGTATCCATACCGATGGCAACCGGCAGTTGTTCGGATACGTCCAACGTGATGCTATTAATTAACTGCACTTCAGGCATCCCCGTCGTAAATTGTTTCTCATCTTCACATGAAACGACCGTAAGGCATAGACTTAAAAGACTAATCCCCCAAACTTTGTTCACAAAAAAAGAATATCTATTTTTCATATCATTCATCATTTAAAGTACACTATACATTATTCCCATCCCCGGTTTTGTTTCAAATTAGGATTTAGCTGTAACTGATCCTTAGGCAAAGGGAACAAATAATTCTTTTCAGCCCATTTACGGCCTGTTTCAAGTACTAAAATACCATCAGCATTTCTTGTATACTGACATTTAGGCCATGCTGTCTCATATTCCGTTCCTTTCCATTTAATACCTAGAAGATCTTGCGGCATTTCAGTTTCCGCTGTCTTCCAACGTTTCAAATCATCCAGACGGAATCCTTCATGAAACAATTCAATTGTACGTTCACGACGAATCTCTGTTCTCAAATCCAAGCTATTAATAGAAACAAACTCATTAGAAAGTTTAGGCATCTTCTTATTCACCCGGCAACGTACCAAATTCAAAGAAATATTTAAATCACTATCAGAAATCCGGTCATCACGTTCAAATACAGCTTCAGCATAATTCAATAAAATCTCGGCATAACGAATTACAGGAAAATCATAACCCTCATAATTATCTCTAACGGCACGCTCCGCAGCCCATTTCTGATTATGATATCCGGTACCGGCATTCGGGATAAAATTTTTAATGGAAGCCGATGCCAGATCTGCCGCATCTCCATTCCAAGTTACACGCGGATTGCTGTTGCTCCAGAAATTATCATGTGGGCGAGCCATTGTATAACGCATCCGGTTATCACGATTCATAAATTCGGAATCCATTTTATCATATCCTTTAAACAACGGAGACTTATCAATAGGAAGTCCGTCCTGGCAAAGATACATATTGGCAAACTTACGGGTAATCCACACCACATTTATCAAATTGCCCTTTGTGATATTCTTGCCTATAGGATTCAATATCTCATCATAGCGACGAGAAAAAATATATTCCTTATTAGCATCCTTTTTCAATCCGGCAGGGTTAGACTTTGTATCCTCCAATATAAACATATATTTCTGGGCACTATCCCCCAAAGCTTCCGGATTAAACATGCTGAATTGCTTGCTATCTATTACCTCTTTGGCTGCTTTGGCTGCGATATCCAACAATGACTTTCCACGTTCCACATTGTCTCTGAATTTCTGCCAAGTACCTTCATATAAAGCTACTCTGGACAAAAACGCCCAACATCCTTCTTGACTGATACGGCCATTTTCTACTTCCGCATATTTGGGCAACAATAATGCAGCGTCCTCCAAGTCTTTTATAATAAAATCAATAACCTCACTACGATCATTCTGAGCAACTTTTAATTCCGGGTCTGTTACATTCAAAGGCTTGGTAACAATAATTGCATTACCATATAACTGTACCAATTCGAAATATGAGTAGGCACGAAAGAATTTTGCTTCACCTACAAACTGTGCTATATCTGCCTGATTAGAATAATCCTCTGCATTTTTCAGCAGCAAATTAGTTCGACGGATATGCGCATAAGCATCACCATAATTTCCATCAGACTCCTGAACGGCGTTCGAGCCATTACTAAAACGATTACGGTCATCTTTATAAGTCATTAAATCTGAATTATAATCCGAATGCAACGGTTTGGTCGAATGATTATCGACTACGCTAAAATTACGGCTCCATCCATAGAACTGATTAGCAAATAATTCAAAATCGGAAGGGGTACTCCATATATTTGTTTCTGCCAACTGGTCTTTAGGTTCTAAGTCCAAGCACGAATGCAACATTAAACCTACTGCCACTATAAAAGCATATTTTATCTTATATAATTTCATAACATTCCAAATTTAAAAAGTTAAGTTTAATCCAAATGTAACATTTCGTGTGAATGGATAACGCCCATAACCTGAGACTTTACGAGAAGCTTCCGGGTCCCATCCATCGTTTATTTTACTTGTTTCCCATAAGTCGGCTCCAGTAACATAAACACGGGCATAACTGATAACTTTTGTTTTAGCCAATAATGTTGCAGGAATAGTATAACCCAATGTTATATTTTTCAAACGTAAATAAGAACCGTCTTCAACCGACCAAGAGGAACAACGATAATTGTAATTATTGATCTGGGATACACTTGTATAAGTAGGATAATGCGCATTCGGATTATCGGGTGACCAGACATTACCTACAGACTGATTAGTAGTGTTCATATATACTTGTCGCATCGGGATACGCCAATTTATATTACTACTATTATCTCCGTCACGCCAAACAGTGCGTTTACCCACCCCTTGAAAGACTACGGAAACATCAAACCCGTTCCATTCCATCCCTCCATTGAAAGAGAAGGAGATTTTCGGATCGTCAGTACCTAAATACACATAATCAGCTTCTGTCAGTTTTCCATCACGATTCACATCTTCAAACATATTATCACCCAAACGCAGTGCACTAGGCATATCTAAAGTATTATTGCCACCATAACGCTTCATGTATTTTTCTAACTGTTCCTCTGTCTGAATCTTGCCACAATATTTCAGGCCAAATACAGAATTCAAAGGATACCCTTCACGATCGGAGCGCACTCCTTCCTTAATAACAACACTACCGCCATTGTCTGTCAACTTATTAGTTGCATAAGTAAAAGTCCCTCCAATGTGGTACGAGATTTTACCGATTTTTTCAGCCCAGTTTATAGTTCCTTCCCAACCACGTGCATTGAAACTGCCAACATTTGCCGTAGGTGCTTTGTCTCCCAATATAGCCGGATAAGTCACATCTATCAACATGTTGTTGCATACCTTCCAAAAAACTTCCGCTGTACCGGTCAGACGATTATCAAACAAACCGAAATCTAATCCGATATTATAATTCTGAATAGTTTCCCATGTGCGATCAAGGCTAATCAATTTACCGTTAGTATTCACATAAGATAATTTGTTGTCGCCCACTAAAGCTCCTTTATTCTGTGAGAAGTCATAAAGCTGGACTCCGTCATAGCGGTCAATTCCCCCTTGATTTCCTACAGTCCCATAAGAGAGTCTTAATTTCAACTCATCAAACAGATTTAAATTCTTCATAAAGTTCTCCTCGCTCAATCGCCATCCTCCGGATACTCCCCAGAAAAAAGCCCAACGATTTTCCGGTTGAAATTTAGAAGAACCATCATAGCGGAAATTACCTTCCAACAAATATTTAGACATATAATTGTAATTCAAACGAGAGAAATAGGATAAGAGAGCTTCTTGATATCTTTCTGGACCATTCTTATCTTTATTTTGTAAGGTTACTTCTCCGATACCATTTATTACATCCAGAGAAGGCAATATATTCTTGGCATTGGTAGCTGTGTAATCGTAATCCTTGAAACTATATTGCACACCTAACATTGCTGCTAAATTATGTTTTTCGGCCAATGTTTTATGCCAATTAAGATAAGCATTAAGAGTGTACATATCGGTACGCGAAAACGTCTTGTTATAAAAACTCTCACTCTTTTCCGGGTTGGTTATTACTTTCCTTGTTCCGGCGTAATTATACCAGTCGATTGCTTCTGACTTTATATCACGTATAGAAGTAGAAGTATTATAACCCATAGTAGCAACTGCATCAAAGTTCTTATTAAACTTATATCTCAAAGTTTCACTGATATTGATAGCCGAAACTCTTAAATTATTGTCTCCTCCCAATTCACAATACCAGTTGGGTGCTCCCCAAGATCCCCATGAATAAGGTTTGCCATCAATCGTAGATGAAGGAAAGCCCGGTTGTTGAACCGAAGATGTCAACGCTTTATTAATCTGCGTAGGAGCAACTTGATCCTGACGATTGTATGCAATGACAGATTCAATATTAAAAGCATCCGTAACCTGGAAATTATTAGTCAGACGGAAATTATAACGCTGATTATTATTATTACCCCATTTCAGGTTACTTCCATCATACATATAACGTGCAGATAAACGATAAGTATTTTTCTCCGTTCCTCCGGACACACTCAACTCATGAGAGGTAGAGGCTGTAGTTCCCCATAATATATCTTGCCAGTCAGTATCAAAAAACACAAAATCATCGACATCATGGAAATCTGTCGCAAACGGATTCTCACTATGATCCAGATCGATGTAGTGTCCTCTATACGCTTTTGCTAAAGCTACATATTGCAACCATTTATCATCAGATTTAAAGCCATCATTTATACGTACTTGCGTAGCCGCATCACACCATTCATCCAAACTCATCAGTGTGGGTTGCAAACCTACCAATTTAGCTGTAACAGAACCGCTATATTCAATTTTGGCCTTTCCACTCTTCGCTTTTTTTGTTTGAATAAGTACTACTCCACCAGCAGCCTTGCTACCATAAATAGCAGCTGAAGCATCTTTTAAGAAATTAATAGATTCAATATCTGAAGGGTTTATCTGACTAAAAGCATCAGACTCTACCCCATCAATAATAATCAAAGCATCAGACTCTACCCCATCAATAATAATCAAAGGATCAGAATTATTCTTGGAGAAAGAACCACGTAATTTCATATTCCAGCTTTCATCACCCGGAGCCGATGAGTTTCGGGTAATAATCACTCCCGGAACTTGCCCCTGCAATGCCTGGGCCGGACTGGCAAGCACTCCCTTATCTTTAATCATTTTATCACTAACTACTGTAACAGCTCCTGTCAGTGATTCTTTCTTCTGTGTTCCATACCCCACTACAACAACTTCATCCAGCACTTCACTATCTTCCTGCAATTTCATATTGATTACAGTCTGCGTAGCCACTTCTACAATCTGTTCCTTATAGCCAATATAGCTAAATTTCAGTTTCGCTTTAGCAGGTACATTTATTGAATAGTTTCCATCGATATCCGTTATAGTACCTTCAGTTCCTCCTATAACACTGATGTTGACGCCAATCAATGGTTCGCCCGTCGCATCTACCACCTGCCCTTTCACCCTCTTCTGGGTTTGCGCCACAATCTGGCTATCATTCATATTTGTATCGGCCCATGCCTTTGAAACAGGACATAGTCCCAACATCAATCCTAACACTAACGCAATGGTTTTGTCAGGCCGCGAATTAAAAATTAATCCTCTTTGTTTCATAAAATTAAATTTGAGGTTTAAAAATAGTATAAAATTCTTGTTTTCTAAAATTAGATGAGGCATCTAAATGTCTCTGGATAGATTCTAACTCTTTTTCCATAAGCACAAAGGGTATTTATTAAATAATAAGATTAAATGCATTTCTTGAAGAACTCCCGCATCTCCCGGCGTCCCAAAAAGAGATGATTCTCAACTGTACGCCGGCTAAGATGTAATTCTTCCGCTATTTCTGTAGAAGTTTTATCTTCATATCTGCTTAAGATATAAACCACGCGGCGCTGTTCCGGGAAAATAGTAAGCTGACGTCGTTCTATAGAAGCCAAGTCATCAGCAAGGATTTTCTCTTCAGTATCATTGGAAGAAGTGACAGTAACATCATAGAGGTAACTATCTATCTCCTGCTTTTTATAATAACGACGGATATAGTCG
>USSR01000194.1 GCA_900557355.1 uncultured Bacteroides sp. | reverse complement strand
GTAAGTCGTGTAGGTGGAAATCCATACGAATTTTACGGATTGCAAGCAAATGGCGTCTACTCTACCCAAGCGGAAGCGAGTGAAGCCGCATTGACCAACAGCAGTAATCAAGCATATAGTGCTGGTGATGTACGTTATGTAGACCAGAATAATGACGGACGCATCGATTCTAAAGATTATGTATCATTGGGTAGTGCCACTCCTGATTACTTTGGAGGATTCTATACCAATATCCGTTATAAGCATTTCGCACTGGCGGCCGAATTTCTTATTCAAAAGGGAATGAGGCATACAATGCGGTAAGAAGGACACTGGAATCAGTTTCTTCTTTCTCTAACCAAAGTGTAGCAGTGACCAACCGTTGGAATGTAGAAGGACAGGTTACCAATATTCCACGCGCTAGCTATGGAGATGCTATCGGCAATAACAACTTCTCTTCCCGTTGGATTGAAGATGCTTCTTTCCTACGCATGAAGAGTATTACGTTAAGCTATAATTTCGACAAACCAGTTTGGAATTTTTTCCGTTCAGGAACAATTTATGTGACAGGAGAAAACCTGTTGACCGCTACCAAATATTTGGGTATGGATCCGGAATTCGCTTATTCATCTGGCAGCAATGCTACACAAGGATTTGATTATGCGAAAGTGATGCAACCGAAATCTGTCAAACTGGGTATTAACTTGAAATTCTAATGATGAAGATGAAAAAGATATTATTAAATGCCGCTTTCATACTGGCGGTTACTTTATTGGGAGGATGCGATGACTTCTTCAATCCTGATACAGATGTTACCCTGGATAATGAGGATTATATATCAGAAGAAAGTGAGATGTACTCCGGTTACATTGGTATCATGACTAAAATGCAAGCCATTGGAGACAAAGTGATTTATCTGAATGAACTTCGGGGAGAAATGGTGGTGCCGACTGCAACGGCACCCACTGAACTCTACAACTTGTACAATTACGATGATGATTTAAGTGGTAATTCATATGCAGATCCTTCTGGATTCTACGAAGTAATAAATGCCTGTAACGATTATCTTCGGAAATTGAAAACATACGAAGAAAAGAACTCTATTAATGAAAGCCACTATAAAGCATTGGTCAGCAGCACGCTGCGTGTCAAGGCATGGATGTTTATGACGATCGCTAAAATCTACGGAGAAGTAGCATGGGTGGATAAACCAATGACTTCGTTGAGAGATTTGTCACAGTTTGACATATTGAATCTTGACGAAACGATGGTAGCTTGCAAGAATCTGCTAGATATTGGTTATGACAATATTGGAGGAACTTACGAAACAGCATGGAAAGACTGGGTAGACCCGGATACGGAGCTGGCAAATAGTGAATATCGCCGCTGGGATATGATGACTCCTCCTTACTATGCTCTATATGCAGAGATTTGTTTGTGGTTAGGTAGATACCAACAATGTGTCAACTTGATACTTAATAAGATGAACAGTATCTACCAAAGTACTACCAATCAATCTATCGCTTTCTTACGTAATGATATGTTGTTCAGTCATTATACCAATTTCTTTAATAACGAGACTCCGTATGATTATGAATCGGCGTCAGCAATTATGTATGACTATCAAAACAGGCAGACAAACAGTCTGCTGAAGCATTTCGACTCTGATTATCCGAATAAATATTGGCTGGCACCGGCAGAGGTCGCTGTAGAACGTTTCAGAGATAATGACTTCGGTCCGCTGGGTAGTAAAGATAAAGATTTCAGAATGGGTTACACAGTATCTGAATACAATGGTAAATGGGTTATCAGCAAATTCCGTCCAACTTCTAAACCTGTACGTACCGCTTATCGCGATGATGTATTCGTATATACCTACCGCGGTGCAGACCTTTATTTTATGTTGGCAGAAGCATTCAATCAATTAGGTAGAAGATCTGTAGTTGACGCACTAATTAATGTAGGAGTCAATGCCTACTCTAGTGAGTTTGATATTGATGAGGAAGGTACTTATTCCGGCAATTGGTATGGTATTACTCCTCATTGGACGAATAATAGTACTGTATATTATTATTCAAACGGGACAACTGGTATTGGTAGTCGTAAATATGGTGACAGAGGGATTCGTGGAGTAGAAGTAAGCTATAGTAACTTAGGAGCACGTACTTTCACATCTAATGTACAAAACAATGACGAAGAAATATTGAAAGAAATGATGCTGGAAATGGCATGCGAAGGAAAAGTTTATCCGGCTATGATTCGTATGGCAAAACGTTATAATGATAATAGTTTCATGGCGAAGTATATTTCGGAAAAGTACGAAACTACTGGCAATGCTGAAGACATTCGTTCCAAAATAATGAATGGAGACTATTTTATCAAATGGAATTTAAAATAAAGATCCTCAAATCATCCTTTGGATTGGATTATTAGGGTGGAGTGACGCGGGTTTTTGAATGAGAATCCGCGTCATTTGTTTCAAAAATAAATACTTTTGTAAATAACAATAATAAAGAATCATGAAAACATTCGCAGTATCTATTGCAGCACTTTTTATTTGGACAGCTTGCGGAGATGGAAATCAGCCGATAATTGACCGCGAGGCATTAGTAGAAAGGAATAGTCCTGTTGTGACGGCATTCGATTCATTAGCTTCACTTTCTGTAGGAAATGGAGAATTTGCTTATACGGTAGACATAACCGGATTACAGACGTTTCCGGACAATTATAAAAAAGGAGTTCCATTGGGAACGCAGAGCCAGTGGGGCTGGCATAGCTTCGCCAATCCGGACCGGCTTACTCCGGAAGAAACCCTGAAAGAATACGATTTTGGCAGGGGAAAGAAAGAACTTTACGCTACTCAATTCAAAGAAGAAGGCAGACAACAGGATGCCGCTAATTGGTTTCGTGTCAATCCGCATCGTCTTCATTTAGGAATTGTCGGCTTTGACGTGGAAGAAGGTACGGATATTGGACAGGTAACTGACGTTCATCAGAAACTTTGCTTGTGGGATGGAAAAATCGAAAGCCGGTTTAAATTAAACGGTGAAGATTATCAAGTGGAGACAGTCTGCCATCCTTCTAATGATATGATTGCTGCAAATATTACTTCTAAGGCGCATACCGGGATTTGTTTTCGCTTTCCGTATCCTACGGGCGCTCATTGTGATGATGCGTGTAATTGGGAAGCCGTTGATAAACATACAACGACTATTGTTACTCAAAATGAATCTTCCGCAGTTTTGAAACATACTTTAGATAGCACAGAGTATTTCGTAACTTTGTATTGGGAAGGGAAGGCTACTTTAAATGAGAAAGCAAAACATTATTTTGTCCTGACTCCGATGGACGATCATTTAGCTTTTACATGTGCTTTTACTAGTACAGCTCTTTCAACGCAGCCTGTTACTGTAGCACAAACTCAAGAAGAAGCAAAAAACTATTGGAACTCGTTTTGGAAGGAAGGTGCAGCTGTTGACTTTTCGGCATGTACGGACCCACGGGCCAAAGAACTGGAACGACGTGTGGTACTTAGCCAATATTTGCTTGCTATTCAGAGCGCAGGTACTACTCCTCCGCAAGAGACGGGGCTTACCTATAATTCGTGGTTTGGCAAATTCCATCTTGAAATGATCTGGTGGCACGAAGCTCAATTTGCTCTTTGGAATCGTAGCAACTTACTTGACCGTACATTAGGCTGGTATGAAAAGGTTGAACCGATAGCGCGTCAAATAGCCCAAAGACAAGGGTTTGATGGTGTTCGCTGGATGAAAATGACCGATCCTTCAGGAACAGAAGCCCCTTCCAAAGTAGGAAGTTTTCTGATTTGGCAACAACCTCATTTAATTTATTTGGCAGAATTACTTTATCGTGCTGATCCGACTAAAGAAGTATTGGAGAAATATAATCGTTTGGTACAGGAGACTGCAGAATTTATGTACTCTTTTGCTACATACGATGAACTGGAAGGACGTTACGTGTTGAAAGGTGCCATTCCTGCACAAGAAACGTTGCGTGCTGCAGAAACAGTTAATCCTCCTTTTGAACTTTCTTACTGGCATTTTGCCATGCAGACCGCTCAACAATGGCGTGAACGTATGGGACAGCAACGCAGTTTGGAATGGGATGAAATGATCGATAAACTTTCCCCTTTAGCATCTAATAATGAAGGACTTTATCTGGCTGCTGAAACAGCCATAGATACTTATAAAGATATTCGTTATACTTCCGACCACATGGCAGTATTAGGGGCAGTCGGTATTCTTCCGATGAATAAACTTATCCGGGAAGATTATATGAAAAATACATTGCACTGGATTTGGGATAACTGGAATTGGGGTAAAACCTGGGGATGGGATTATCCGATGACGGCTATGAATGCTGCCCGTTTGGGTGAACCGGAAAAGGCCGTCGGAGCTTTACTGATGGATAAACGCACAAACACATACTTGCCGAATGGTCATAATTATCAGGACGGTCGTTTACGTATTTATTTACCGGGTAATGGCGGCTTGCTGACTGCTATTGCGATGATGTGTGCCGGTTGGGACGGATGTACGGAGACTAATCCGGGATTTCCGAAAGATGGAACTTGGAATGTCCGTTGGGAAGGATTGAAGCCATTACCATAATCAAACACAAAAAAATATGAGTTATTTTCATCTGAATCTTATTTTACAAGGAAAGCTGACTGTTTGTTGCCTCTTGATGTTGTCGGCGATGCCATTAAATGCTCAAAGAGAGGCAAAGCAGATCGGTGACTTTAAAGAATCCATCTCCTTGAATGAACATCTGCGAGGTACAAAAAGGACGTTGCAATATCGTCCCGATGGTGATGAGTTTGTTTGTGTCAATGGTAAGAATCGGTATACCCGTGCTTTGTACGGTAGTCACAGTCCCTTTCGTGTAGAAACAAGTGACCGACCGGTTTTTGCTTTTTATAATAACGGACGCGGAGGAAATATAAGTTTCAAAGTCATTCTTCGTGACGGAACAGAATTAGCGCTTGACCGCACCGGGCATTGTGAATCCCGTTATTCGGCTGGAAAACGTACCTATTATTTGACAGACCCGTCTTGGGGAAAAGGAGAACTGCGTATTTCTGTATTGGCATTAGCCGATATGGATGGAGCTATTTGGCGTTTTTCTCCTTCGAATATGCCTAAAGGAGCTATACTTCGTTGGCAACATGGGGGAGCTACCGGAAAAGGTTTGAGTCGTAATGGAGATATGGGGGTAGACCCGGCTGATTGCTTCGAACTTCCTGCCGAAGCGACTGACCTTGTCACAGGTGAACTTTCTTTGCAGAAAGAAGTATACTTGGTACGTGGGGAGGTTTCCGAAGGCTATAATGTCCGTAAACTTTATCAACAAGCGGAGGCAGCCTCTTTGGTATTGGCTTCTCATTTGAAGATAGAAACGCCGGACCCTTATTTGAACACGTTGGGTGGTGCATTGGTCGCAGCTGCCGATGGAATTTGGGACGGACAAGTTTGGTTGCACGGTGCTATTGGCTGGCGTATGCCGTTAAGTGGGTGGAGGGCCGGATATACCGGTGATGCTTTAGGTTGGCATGACCGGGCACGGACTCATTTTGATGCTTATGCAGCCAGTCAGGTGACTGATGTCCCGAATACAATACCTCATCCGGCACAGGATTCTACAATGAATCTGGCGCGTTCGGAAAAACGTTGGGGAACTCCTCAATATAGTAATGGGTATATTTGCCGGAATCCTGGACGTAACAACCAGATGCACCACTATGACATGAATCTTTGTTACATGGATGAATTGTTATGGCACTTCAACTGGACGGGAGATACTGCGTATGTCCGCAAAATGTGGCCTGTGATTACCCGCCATCTAGCTTGGGAAAAATTAAATTATGATCCGGACAATGATGGTTTATATGATGCATACGCTTGTATTTGGGCAAGTGATGCGCTTTACTACAACAGTGGCGCAGTCACCCATTCGTCGGCTTATAACTACCGTGCCAATAAAATGGCAGCTTTTCTTGCTTCTTTGATAGGCGAAGACCCTTCACCTTATCAGAACGAAGCCGAGCAAATATTGAAAGCGATGAATAAGCGTCTTTGGATGCAGGGCAAAGGTTGTTGGGCGGAATATCAGGATTTTATGGGACATCGCCGGCTTCACGAAAGTCCGGGATTATGGACTATATACCATGCACTCGATAGCGACGTTGCCGATCCTTTTCAAGCATATCAGGCTACACGGTATGTTGATACGGAAATACCACATATCCCCGTGTATGCCGATGGACTGGAAGAGGGATATGCAACGATTACCACTACCAATTGGTTACCTTATTCCTGGAGTATCAATAATGTGGCTTTCGCAGAGGTAATGCATACAGCTTTGGCCTATTTCCAGGCAGGACGTCCGGAGGAGGCATATCGATTGATGAAAAGTTCATTTCTGGATGGTATGTACTTAGGTAACAGTCCCGGCAATTTGGGGCAAGTCAGCTTTTATGATGCTGCCCGTGGAGAGTGTTATCGTGACTTTGGAGATCCGATAGGGGTAGCTTCCCGATTACTGGTACAAGGATTGTATGGCATTTTACCCGATGTATTGAACGGGAAGATGGTGATTCGTCCGGGATTTCCCGCAGGATGGTTAAAAGCTTCTATTTCTTTGCCTGACATAACCTATCACTTTGTCAGGGAGAATGATACGGATATTTACCGGATAGAGCAACGTTTTAAGGCGCCTTTGGCATTGACATTACAAGTGAATGTCGGAAGAGAAAGGATTCATTCTGTGAAAGTAAATGGGAAAGAAGTTGACTGGAGCTTTGCGGAAGCTGCTTCTGGTTATCCGGTGGTTGTTATTCCTGCTTCTTCTGCCCAAAAAGCAATTGTCGAAATTGTGTGGAAAGGAAACTGTCTGAATCCGGTTTTGCCTGAAATACAGGCGGAGGCTTTAGCGGAGATCCGTGTTCCATCCATTTTAGGGGCGGTATTCGGTGAAATATATGATCCGCAGGGAGTGCTGATACAACCGAATGTTAGTGATACATCTATAAGAAGTAAGGTCAATGATCATTTGGGGCATCATACATTCTTTGTTCGCATGAAACAAGGACAGATGGAATGGTGGCAGCCTGTAAACGTACAGATTACGAAATCGGAAAAAACATCAGTCATTCTTCCTTTCTCACAGGTGAATACGTCAGAGTGCCGGGTGATGAATATGGATTCTTTGTTCAATGCGAATGTGACTGATATTTTCCGGAATGAGTATCTGACACCCCGTTCGCCTTATACCACTTTGCAACTTCCTGTTCAGGGCATTGGCGAGTGGTGCCATCCCAAATTAACTGCTGATATTGATGATGCAGGTTTGCGTGCCTTGGTACGTGATGAGATGCTGACTACCAAACTGGGTGTGCCATTCCGAACATTGGCTCAAGGAAGCAATATTGCTTTTACTTCGTTGTGGGATAATTATCCCGACAATTTGAGTATTCCGCTTTCCGGTCGGGCTTCTCATGCCTATTTAATGATGGCAGGCAGTACCAACCACATGCAGTGTCGCATTGCTAATGGTATTGTTCGTGTATACTATACAGATGGAACTTCTGATGTATTGGAATTAGTGAATCCGGATAACTGGTGTCCTATTGAACAGGATTTCTATGTTGATGGTCAGGCATTCACCGTTGTTTCTCCCCGTCCTTATCGCATTCATTTTAAGACGGGTTTGGTTAGCAATGACTTGGGAAAGGACTTAGGCATAAAGGGTGTTTATGGACGTTCCATCGAGGGGGGAGCAGGTGTACTTTTGGACATGCCTCTGAATCCTTCCAAAGAGTTAAGTCATCTGACGTTGGAAACACTTTCAAACGATGTTGTTATCGGTCTGATGGGAGTTACATTGCAATAAAATAAAAATAACATATTAATAAAAGGATAAGAATTATGATGAGAAGAACTATTAATTTACTACTGATGTTGCTTTTTGTGGCAGAGGTAACATCTGCGAATACTGTTGATTTTGATAAAGCATTTAAAGAAAGCGCCCGTATCGAAAAACAGATTAAACGGACCTCTTTTCCGAAACGAACATTTCTTATAACTGATTTTGGAGCAAAAACGGATGATGAGGCTAATCCTTGCCATGAAGCCATTAATCAGGCTATTTTACAGTGCAGTCTGTCAGGAGGTGGCACAGTAATTGTTCCTAAAGGCACTTTTTATACCGGACCTATTACTCTAAAGAGCAATGTGAATTTCCATCTCGAAGAGGGAGCTGTTTTGAAATTCTCTACAGATCAAAGCCTTTATTTTCCTGCAGTTTTAACCCGTTGGGAAGGAATTGATTGCTATAACGCTCACCCCTTGATTTATGCTTATGGTGAAAGCAATATTGCCATAACAGGAAAAGGTATTATTGACGGACAAGGTAGCATGGAAACTTGGTGGCCGATGTGTGGGGCCGTAAAGTATGGTTGGAAAGAAGGCATGGTGGCTCAACGCAATGGAGGTCGTGAACGTCTGTTGATGTATGGTGAAACATCGACTCCTGTCTACAAGCGTCTGATGAAGCCGGAAGATGGTATGCGTCCGCAGCTATTGAACTTACATTCCTGCCACACCATCTTGATTGAAGGTGTTACTTTGTTAAACTCTCCATTTTGGGTGATTCATCCTCTTTTCTGCGAGAGCTTGATTGTTAGCGGAGTAACTGTTTTCAATCGTGGACCTAACGGAGACGGATGTGATCCTGAATCTTGTAAGAATGTGTTGATTGAGAATTGTACATTTGATACGGGTGATGATTGTATTGCCATTAAATCAGGACGTAATGAAGACGGGCGTAAATGGAATATTCCCAGTGAGAACATTATCGTACGTGGTTGCATGATGAGGAATGGACATGGAGGAGTAGTGATTGGCAGTGAGATTTCCGGTGGTTACCGTAACTTGTTTGTAGAAGACTGCCGGATGGATAGCCCGAATCTGGATCGTGTCATTCGTATTAAGACGAGCACTTGTCGCGGAGGACTTATAGAAAATGTATATGTACGCAATGTGACGGTAGGCCAATGTCGTGAAGCTGTACTTCGCATCAATCTGCAATATGAGAATCGGGAGAAATGTAAGAGAGGGTTTGACCCGATTGTCCGTAATGTGCATTTGAAGAATGTAACTTGTGAGAAGAGTAAATTAGGTGTGCTTATTATAGGACTGGAGGATGATAAACATGTATATAACATCAGTGTAGAGGATTCTCATTTTAATAATGTAGCCAAAGGGGCAAATGATATTAAAGGGGCGAAAGATGTGACTTTCAAAAACCTTTATATCAATGGTGAATTGGTGAAATAGGGTATAATCGTGATAGATAAAAAATCCGGCTATGAATGAAGAAAAATGGAAGACTATCTATGACGTACAAGTTTATGTTACCTTCGTACTAATATTATGGAAAAATACAGCTCCTTATTTTTAAAGTAGTTCTTGTGAAAAAATGAATTTAGGCTTTATTATGGTTGGATTAGTTTTTCTAATCAGTATTCCGAGTAATTCATCAACAACTATAAAAAATAAGGAAAATCCTTGGTCTTATTGTTATTCTGATGATTTGCGTTTCTTGCAATCAAAAAAGGAAGGCAGAGGTATCTCTGTCTTCCTATACACACGATGTACAGAACAAAAATATAAATTATTAATCAACTATTCAGATTATGAGGAAAGCACTTTTTGTCTTTCACAAATTTCACAGAGACGTAAGTTGTAGTTTGACAGGTATTTACTGTGATTAAAGATCCTTTTTTAGCTCTTCACATTCTTCACACTGTTCACACTCTTAAGAAAGAAGCCTTGGTCAAAGTGTTTCCCAACTATGGAAGAACATAGGAAGACGAATATGATTGAATACTGGATTGAAATAGTAGACATGATATTAGCCAATTATAGTTGACCATATAGCCGACTTTAGTTGGCTATGTGGTCAACTTCCTTTAGCTAAGTGGACGACTCTAGTTGGCTGTTAACCTAACTTCAAAATTGGCCTGTAGAGCTGACACGATGTCGTGTTAAACTGTATACTTTATGTGTGGTTACAGTTTAATTCGTTTCCCCACCGTTTTGATTCGCCACGATTGTAATTTAATGCAAATCATTAGTTGGTATATGGAAAAAATGACATATATATGGATAATAATCCTCATTTCGAAATAGTCTGCGATGTTTTTTTGTATTCGTTATTCCTTTTGGTTAGTTTTGCTTGTATAAATCTTAAAAAAAACTATGAAAAGATGTATCTTTGTAACCAGCAATCAAAATA
>USSR01000193.1 GCA_900557355.1 uncultured Bacteroides sp. | reverse complement strand
AATTCTTTGTGCTGATGGAATAGATTTTTGTTCCCTGTGCTATTCGTCTAATCTGATTATGAAATGCGGATGACGAAAAAGCATATCCTTTGAAGCCGACAATAGTTTTATTTTTATTGTCTCGCCCATGAATTGTGTGTAAACCACAAACAATATCCTTATTATCAAGATTAAACAACTCAATGACTTTAGCAACCTCATTCGTATCTTCCGAAGCATCAGCAAAGGCTACATCTCCCTCTTTACACAATTCAAAGTTTTTAGGCATATTACCTTCTTTGACATTGGGTAGTTTATCTCTTCTCAAATCCACCATAGTAGGAAGCCCAACATGAATGAGTCCATAATGTAAGTTCATCATGGCTTTCTCCCCATATTCAAGTTGTTCCCAACTCAGAGAATTGGTTGAATAGAAATCCAATAGCTCAGACACTTTACATATTTCCCACTCTCCACTAAATTTAGGGAATCTCAAATGGGGAACATTACCTATTATATTTCTCTAATTATTAGAACCAATTAAATTCAAAATTATGATTCAGAAGACAATTAGAGAAATTTCGGACGCATGGCGAGAGGACAAGCGACCGTATGTGAAACTATCGACATTGGCAGCCTACATGTTGATTCTTGAAAATCACATTTTGCCAAAGTTTGGTGAGAGTAACGAACTTCATGAAAATGATGTACAAGGCTTTGTGCTTGAAAAGTTGGAAGGCGGATTGAGCGTGAAATCTGTTAAGGACATTCTTATTGTCCTGAAGATGGTTATGAAATTCGGAGTGAAAAACGAATGGATGAACTATTACGAATGGGATATTAAGTACCCAACAGACGTTGCTGGTAAAAAGTTGGAGGTCTTGTCCGTGGCAAATCATAAAAAGATTCTGAACTATATTCAGAGCCACTTTTCCTTTCCGGGACTTGGTATCTATATCAGCCTTAGTACCGGTCTGCGTATAGGGGAGATCTGTGCTTTGAAATGGAGCGACATCAATGTATATGATGGAATTCTAACCGTTAACCGGACGATAGAACGCATCTATATCATAGAAGGAGAGAGAAAACATACAGAGCTGGTCATCAACACGCCAAAGACAAAAAACTCTTGCCGTGAAATCCCGATAAACAAAGAATTGCTTACTATGTTAAAGCCTTTGAAAAAAGTAGTTAATGATGACTATTACATTCTTACCAATGACGAGTGTCCGACAGAACCACGTACGTACCGTAACTACTATAAAAGGCTTATGGAGAAACTTGATATTCCCAAGCTGAAGTATCATGGACTCCGTCATAGTTTTGCGACTCGTTGTATAGAGGTCGGTTGTGACTATAAAACAGTCAGCGTATTATTAGGGCATTCCAATATTTCAACTACGTTGGACTTATATGTTCATCCCAATATGGAGCAGAAAAAGCGTTGCATTGCTAAGGTGTTCAAGTCACTGGGTAAATAAAGTTATGTATAGAGCGAGGGAATTAATGCTGTAATTTCTTCGCTCTCAATTGTTCTGTGATTCAGAATTATGTTGTATATTTGAATATCATTTTAGAAAGTAATTATGTTATTTGAGATTATTGTTGATTGTATTATGGCTTTGGGAGCCTTGGCGACAGCTGCAACTTTTATTCTTGTCTTAAGAAATCAGAAAGGAACTCAGCAGCAGATTAATAGCTTGTCGCAAATGGCTGAGATGTACTCACGTCATTATCAATTAGAGCGAATTTAAGCTGGAAGTAACATATATCCCAAAATTCAGATAAGTTTGAAGAATGATACGATGTGGGGATTGAAGATCCAGATTAAAAACAATTCATATCCGGTAGAAGTGTATCGCATTATGATAAATGAGGCTCGTCATCATTTAGATGTAAGGTTAAAACCGAAAAGCGATTATATTCAAATACGGCAAGGAGAAACAAAGACTATTTTGCCCGGAGAATTATGCCGTCAACAGATATACACATTTGATGCATCAATAAGGATATATCTCATAACTCCTTTTGAAGAGGCGTATGAAATAAGATATATAAATACAGACAGGTTAAACTACTATCAGTCAGAACCAGTTCCTATTCTGTATTCCAAAGAAGATCATGAGTCTTCAAAAGTTCAAACTACTCAAGTCAGGCAGTATTCTATACATGGTGGTATCAAAGGAACTATTAAAGATAATTTCCCTGAAGTCGCAAGAGATTTAGAAGACTAATTTAAGCATGAAAATAAAGTCTCAACTGGTAGTAATCTCTATCCGATTGAGACTTTTCGTTTATTTACCTCTATCCAAAAACTTCTGTATTGCTACCGTTATACCAATCCCCGAGACAGCCATAAGAATACAACCAGTAGTAGCCTTCCAAATCAATCCGGAATGCAAAATCTCTGCATTAGCCACTATCATGCACACGAAAAAAGAAGATAGAGCGACTACAATGATAATCAAAATGTAGAATGCCGTATATGGGAGGGGGATGGCATTGTCGGCTTTCTTCATTCTCCGCTCGGCTTCCTTGCATTTGCTCTCAATCTGATCAAGAAAATTGCAGAGAAGCCTTGCTCCAAATTCAACTGCCAACTTATGCATTTCTTCAGAAATGATAGGTTTGCACTCACGTATAGAACCGGACAGATTTTCAACTTCTGTTCTCAGCTTATATACATTGTTATTCAGCCTAGCAAGTTCTTGCACATTGATATCGAGTAAGTGGTTTTCTTCCTCCAGATATTCATTCTTGGGAGTGGATCTTATGGATTCCGCTTCACTCATTTCTGCGGAAAAATCAAATTTCTTCTTCATGCGCTTATCGTTTTAATCCTGTTTTCGGTTTCTTTCCTAAGAACCGGCTGGCGGCACGAGCACATCTGCGCGCCCAGAGCAAGTCGTCTTCGTCCTTATCTCTCCACGGAAGGTCGCTTTGTGAGCCACCGCCACCTCCTCCGGTTGTTACATTGGGGGTATCTATCAGTCCGACAAATATAGCTACAGCCATATCGGTAAGTTCTTGACAGTTGGCAATAAACCTGTAATCAAATTCGTCATTGAAACAATCAAGTACTTTTTCCGGGATATAAAATTTGTAATCCTTACCTTCATGGCTGAGGGTATAGGAAATCATCTCCTGACTATATGTGAGATATTGGGTATAGTCGATAGGAGCAATCTTATGTATCGCTGCCTGTTGAACGGCTTGGGGTGTATTGTTTCTAATGGCAGTAGCTGGCTGATGATGCAGTTTCTCCCATGTCGCAGGAAGTTTCGAGACCATCAGGTTTCTGCCGATTCCCAATTCTGAAGCCTTGTATTTGGTGTTTCCATTCATGAGGGCATATCCACGAAGAATACCTTTCTTGTCCTCTCTTTCATGGACGGTATAACCTTTCCGTATAAGAGCATTCTTGTACTCATCCCATGACCACGATGGCATTGCTTTCAACACCTCCATACAGTCCCGGTTCACTTGTGGAATGTTTCGATTTCTGATTTGTGCCGCTGTTGTCCAGCCACGTTTCTTTGCCACTCGCTCGGCTGCACGTTGCGCCCGAAGATGAATGTTGTGGTCGTTGTTGATATTACCGTTTTCATCCAAACGGCAAACCGCTGCATGAAGGTGGGGAACTTCGCCTTTAGATTCCGTATGAAGCCAAACCGAGTATTTGCTACCCACCAAATTGGTCGGACAGGAACGGACTTGTCCATCCTTGCCGGTAATCACTTGTTTGTCGAACTCCTCGGCGAATTCCTGCCAAAGATTTTGCCAATCTTCGATGTCATAAAATTGGGTATGTTCGGGCGATGGACTCAGCTCGATTCTGATAACGGAATTCTTTATCGGTCGATGTTGGGATAGGGTCAACTGCATGGAGCTCCATATTCCCATAGCGTCCGGTTCTGAGGGCAACAGATTGTCCAATACCCGATAAATCTTTTCCGGATGTTTTTTGTGCTGTGATTCGCCGGTAATGTAACGGATGTCGTTTATACCGTGCGATATGGCTTTGGCTTTCGCAATCATTCTTCTTCGGATTTTGGGTTAGACGGAATTTTATTCTTCTCTTTTACTGCATTCAGGAACTGGCAGACACTTTCGGCTACATTGCCTAATTCTTTCAGCCAACCCACCATAAACGGAATCTGATTGAACATTACCATACGTTGCTTTGTGGACATTCCGTGTAGGGCGGAGGTGTATTTTACGAGGTCTGACCGACAATCGTCCAGATTCTGTAACAATACCGCTTCTTCTTTCGTGAGCCTTGCTTTGGGCTTGAAGTTATACGCACGTGATAATATGTAGTCACTTACAGTCATGCCGCATTGTCCGGCCAGTGATTTTATCTGCTCCTTCTGAGTAGGAGTGACTTTTGCTCCGATGAAGACGTTTCTGGTTTCTTTCGAGGAGTCCGATGTATTTATAATGGTTGAATAGGTGCGAGCTTGCGAGTACCGCACCGGCGAGGGAACTGAGCAGGCGAGAGCGCCAATGTACAACCGTAACGCAGTGAGGTTATACCTTGGCATATCTCGCAACAGTTACCTGTTGATGCTTCACGACAAGCCATATCGGATGCGTATAGTGAACTGGCACTCGGATAGGAAACATAGGATGATACGAGTCTCTAAAAGAGGGGAGAATATGAATATCTCACATGATGTCTTCCTCCGACTTTGCTTTATTCTTATATATATGCCCCAACAATAAAGTAAAGTTGAACTCAATAATGGTATTCTGGATTGAATGCATAATCTTTCCCTTCTTTTATAACCATTTGTTTGTCGCTGAGCAATGTTGCGACCTTTACCGCCTTGTTATAACCGAGTTTTATACCCTGCAATCCGTAACCCTCTTTCAAGCGTTCTATATAATCATCGTAATTGCTGATGTTGCCATTGGCAAAAACGGCATCCAATGCTGGACGATGTACATTTTTTGGAATCTCCTTGTCCGGATCGAACGGTCCTTTGATTGGTCGTCCGGTCTTCTTCTCTTTGGGCAGATAGGACCCTACCGGTTCGGGCATGGCTTCCTCGTTTATGCGGAAAGCGAAAGGTTCAAACTCGCGGTCACGGATATGGACGGCTTCGACCACGCTTACAGTCTTGTCCTCTTTGTCCACTTCGACCTGCATGATGGTTTCCGCTTTGTTGTTGAGTTCCGTGCCGATGTGACCACGGGCATGCTCATCATTCTTGTTCTGATGCAAGACGGTATGGATATGGATTTGCCTGTCATCCGTCCACTGCATGAATTTGGAGATGATGTCGGTGGATTCACTGGAGGAATTGATGTCGTAAAGGAAATCACGAATGCCATCTATGATGACCAATCCCAAATCCGGTATTGTGCCAATGGCCTGTTCGACTATCGCCAGACGTAGTTTAGGGGAAAACTTGCGCAGAGCCAGCATAATCAGATTATCCGGATTCTTGTATTCCGGTAAGTCGGCCAAACGTAAGATGCGTTTCAATACCAGCTGGCAATGATACCGCCCCTGCTCTGTGTCTATGTATAGAATCTTCCGCTTATTTTCGGGAAATGTAGACCGATAATGAAGAACGCTGCTGCCACTCAATGCCGATGCGACAATGGCTGAAACGTTGAAAGTTTTCTTGCTTTTGGCTTTCCCGATGGAAGCACTGAAGTTTCCCAATGTTCCGATAACAGTATCGTCCACCATCAGAACCACCGGGGAGTGTTCGTATGTACTTGTTACGCTTATTGTAGACTCTGCCATGTAAGCGGCCAATTCTTCCGGAGAAAGAATAATAGTGTCTGTCTTTTCCATCGCTACCAGTTTTTAGGGTTCGGTTTACGGCGATGGGAGGCGAGCAAGGATTCATTCTCTTCCTCGAAACTTTGCGGAGCCGGATTCTTCCGGGAAGATTCCAGCCATCTATCCAGTTCGTCACGATAGATGTAGAGATGCTTTCCTTGTTTTATAACCGGAATATCGTCCTTCTTGACCTTGTAATAAAAGGTCGACAACGGCATTTTAAGATAGTTGCAAGCCTCCTGTACGGTCATGGGGACGTGCGTATTCTCTTTGGTTTCGTACTGCTTGGAAAGTTTCTCCGTAAGCAGGTTTTCCATACTTGCGATTCTGTCGCATAGTTCGCCTACCACAGTCGGCAGGTCGTTGAATGTCAGTTGGTCTTTTTCCATATTATGATTGTTTTAATCGTTTAACATGCTGCGAACCAACTCAATGAAACCTTGCAGAACAATACAGACCGGATTAATTATTTCGTCTGCATACTTTTTTTATTGCGAGTCATCATTATCTACATCTAAATGGAAGCGATAGTCGCCTTTATCTGGTACATCAATGGGAATCTGGCTTGAGACATTATCCCGTAAATTAAGTTTAAGATATTCAAGGGTCGCGTTTACGAGTTCGTATGGAAATGATTTCTTGATAAAAATGGCTCTTTTCGCTAAGGGCACTCTCAAGCGTTCACCGACATTCCATGCCAAATGGCGAAGCCCCGGCGACCTCAGCGGATTGTCTATATTGGAACGAATCGGTTTATATGACTCAGGTTGATCGTAAGCCATATACTCTATATTGGCAATGAGGGTGGCAATATCCTCTTTGGAGAGATAGGGGGCAGTTTTGACGGTTACATATTCCCGAATCGCATCCATGATTTCCACTTGCCTTTCAATCTCTTTCTTTTTGAGTTCCACCAATATGGAATCATATTTATTCAAATGAGAATCTTGCGGACAATCAGAGTTTACAGTATCTTGATTCGACTGTTGGGATGGAGAAGACTCTTGTTCAGGCAAATCCATCGGTTGCTTGATGGGCTGCGTTTCAGTAGCATCCATAGATTCTATGATGTTCTCTGATTTTACAATAGGGGTAGATGGCTCGCCAAAAGAGAAGTTGATAGGATTTTTTGTCAGCCATTTATAGAAAAATTTGTGCAGGAGTCCGCATAATATGATAGCTATTACCAGTCCAAGGATGACAGGAGTCGTTATGCGCATGATATTGATGTCATGGCAAAGGAAAAGATAAGTGTCTATAGCCGCATAAATGATAACGGACAGTGCGAGGATAAAACTTATCTTTTTAGTCTGAATTTGTTTTTTATTCGTCATGGTCTGCAAGTGTTTGGAATCGTTTTGCGCTAAAGATATAATCGATATTCCAGATAGTTGCAATAAAAAGAATGATAGTTACCACGTATCATGCTAAATATCACGGTCAGAGTATGATTTTAGGTGAAAAATCATACTCTGACCGCAGAAATCGAGGACAAAGCAGCTGTCAGTCTTGCCGTGTCAGGGTAATTTTCTTGCTGGCTTCACGTTTGTTGGCATCCACGACTTTGATATACCTTTGCGTGGTGGTGATACTCTTGTGCGCCATGATGCTCTGTATGGTGCGGATGTCCGTTCCGGCAGCTGCTTGTAGCGTTGCAAATGTTCTACGATACGAGTGAAATGTTATGTTCTTGGTAATTCCGGCAGAACGAATCCACTCTTTCATCGGTATTTGCGTCCAGCTACGCATAAGCCCCTTGAATACCAAACCTTTCTTTTCAGAACTATAGCCAATCAATCCCAAAGCTTCTTCACTGATGGGAATGATGTCTTCCGCCTTGTTCTTTTGCGTAATGATGTGTACGCATTTTCCTCCGGCAGAATAGTCCACGATGTCTTCCCAACATAGCGAGAGAATGTCACTGATGCGCAAGCTGGTCATACAGGAAAACAGCGATGCCGTTTTCAGAATAGGCTTCTTACAAGGTGTCTCGGCCAATTTGTACAGTTCCTCAACAGACAGGGCCTCTTTCATTACATCTTCTGTCTCTATCTTTTCCAAGAAGTCATTGACATTGGTCTTTATCATCCCATTACGGTAGAGTATTTTCAGGAAACCTCTGAAAGTAGACCAATATCCTGATGCGGAGTTCCGTGTGATACGTCCGTTACGCCTTAGCTTCTTGGCATTCAGCAGATATTCCCGAAACTTGTTACAGAGGTCGATGTCAATCTCTTCAAAGGTGCATTTGCCATGTACGAAGTTATTGAAATGCAGATAGACAAACTCCCATTTCTGGTCATGCTTACGGAGCTGCTTGCGATAATACTCCAGAAAGTCTGCCTTGAGTTTGTACTTGTCAAAGAAGTCATACCGTTCATTGACTACCGACTCGAACCTGCGGCAACGGATGGCTTCGGCTTTCTCGGTCATTACCTCGTTGAAATTCTGTTCACGTTTGTTCCTCGGATTGGCATAGATATAAATACCAAGCGATTCATGACGGATAACTTTCATTGTCTCTTTGTCTCGATACCCCGGATAATAATCCAGATAGAAAGACATCATCCTGCCTTTTAGCGGACGTGTCCTTAATGTCACGGTCTTGCATTCATGCATAATGTTATATTTTTATGGTTATTATTAATTCGTCGGCGAAACTCTATAATGTAGTCATGCAGATTACCTACAGCAGGGATTAATTTTTGAATAATTTACGGATAGCCATAAATTAGACTATTTGCGGGCACCCATTACCCGGTCAAACTCCACTTTCAGGAATCTGACGAACCGTCCGTTCTTCTCCCGGTTGATCTGATGGAATTGCAGAATACCGTAAACCGAATCACGAGAGAGTTTGAATTTCTCCATCGCCTCCTTGACGGTGTAGTATTCCGCCTTGCTCTCCTGTTCGGAACTCTTCGAGAGGTCGAAGTGGAGCTTTGAGTAGAATATCTGCCCATGCTCTTTCTTGGAGGGAATGTTGTTCCGATACACTTGCGAACGGATGGCGACACGTGTCATACCGTACTTCTCCTGAATCTCTTCCGGTGTGTACCATTCAGTAAGGTCGGAATCTACCTCGTATTTGGCAAAGGCAGCATCGATATGTTTCTTGCTGTAATAGTTGAACTGGCGGATTCTCACTTTCGGCACTTTATGTTGCCGAGTGTAAGTCCACACCCATTTGGCGTTGACCTTATATTTTTCCGCAATCTCTTCGGCTGTGTAATACTCGGAGATGTTGAAGTCGTTTTTCGCAACCAGTCGTTCGTAAGGTTTGCTTTTGAGCATTAACTCTATGTCTGCACGCCTTACCAAAGCCATTCTTCCGCTAATTCGGGATGCTCTAAGTTTATCCTCTTTGACTAATTTATAAATGTACTGACGACTCACACCCATCAATCGGGCAGCCTGCGAAAAAGTGAAATATTCTTGTTTCTCCAAACTGGAGCGCAACTCCTGCATTTCCTGAATATGGCGCAGTTCCATTTTGCGCTCCTTGATACGATGTTTGTAACCTCGCTTCGAGCATTGAGGGCTACAATAACAGGTCGTTGTTTTCTGTGCAATGAATGGTTTTCCGCACCATTGACAAATTCTCTTTACTTCCATATTTCTATATCATTTTCTTTGTTTTTTAATTTCCCTTTTTGTCTACACATGTAAACCATTGTCAACACACGTCAACTAATGCGTCACTGTGACATTCGGGCTAACCGTGAATTTGTGTCGCGGTAGAAATATGATAGAAAAATATGGATAAAAACCGTTACTTCCAAATACGGATTGGAAAGTGTTAAAATAGAAAAGTCGCTGAAATACAGCGACTTTGTTCTGAATGGTTATAGTTGGTTATGGCAGATTCTAAGCCATCACTTGCCGATGCAAAAATGTTCAAATATATTTCTCAACACCATGTCATTCGTCACCTCTCCCGCAATGTCATTTAAATGAAAAATGCACTCCCTGATGTCCTGAGACACGAAATCCCCGGATAGATTGCTTCTTAACCCCTCTTGCACACGTTTTATCGCTTCCAAAGCATGCGTAAGAGCCTCGTAATGACGAACGTTTGTAACGATTACATCGTTCTGTGTCACCGATGGAAGATTAGCGGAACTTACCAATATTTGTTGTAATTCATCAATGTTTGTCCTCCGTTTGGCAGATAGAGCAATAGATTGCACATTGTCCGGAAAACCGGCAGGGACGACGCTTGAAGCATCGGTCATTAAATCTGCCTTATTGAATACAAGAATCAAGTGTTTCCCTTCGCAACGCGGAAGTATTTGTTTGGACAATTGGTTGATTTGCGAAGCGGCATCCGTTGCATCTACCATCCAGAGCACAATTTCGGCCTGTTCCAACTTCTGGAACGTGCGTTCTATGCCCAGACTTTCAATGGTGTCATTCGTCTCCCGGATGCCCGCCGTGTCAATAAAACGAAACGTGACTCCACCCATGTTTACGGTGTCCTCAATGACATCTCGCGTGGTGCCGTGAATGTCGCTCACAATGGCCTTGTCTTCGTTCAACAAGGCATTGAGCAGGGTAGATTTCCCGGCATTTGTCTCACCGATAATGGCTAAGGGAAAC
>USSR01000192.1 GCA_900557355.1 uncultured Bacteroides sp. | reverse complement strand
TTGATAATAAGCATCCGGAAAATGATTACTGGGTACGTTTCAATTGTCCGGAGTTCACCAGTTTGTGTCCTATAACAGGGCAGCCGGATTTTGCAGAAATCCGTATCAGTTATATTCCTGATATTAAAATGGTGGAAAGCAAGAGCCTGAAACTATACCTTTTCAGTTTTCGTAATCATGGTGCTTTTCACGAAGATTGTGTGAATATTATAATGAAAGACTTGATTCGCCTGACGAATCCTAAATATATTGAGGTTACAGGTATTTTTACTCCACGCGGTGGTATTTCTATTTACCCTTATGCTAACTACGGGCGTCCGGATACAAAGTATGAAAACATGGCGGAACATCGGTTGATGAATAGAGAATAAAACAGCAATGGGAGTGATAAGAAACACTCCCATTGCTGTTTATTGGATTATTTTTTGATGATTGTCAGTTCAGCAACTTTTAAGATTTCTTTTCCTTCAATCTTTTCTTTAATACAAACCACTTCTACACTGTCTTCCAACAATACTCCGCATACTTTATCTCTATTGGCATCCATTGTACTAATATTGACTGTATCTCCTTTGCAGGTTATCAAGGTAATGTTATTCATAGTAGCGTCATATACTATTCCGTTGATAACTTGGAATTTAGATTCTTGTTTACAGGCGACAATGCTTCCTATTGCAAGTGAGCAAACAATTAAGTAGGTTAACCTTTTCATAATATATAATTTTGTGATTGTTATAGAATACAAATATAAATGTTTTTCTTACATAAAATTGATTTCCTAAGGAAAAAATTGCCATTTCTGAACAAAGGTGGGGCTTGACTTGTTAGTCTAAAAGACTAATTATGCAATCATGAGAATACTTCTGTATACAAAGTGTCTTTTGTGTTTCTTCTTATTATATTTTTCTTCTCCGGTATCGGCTGAAGACAGGAAAGAAAATTCCGGTACGGATTTGTTGATTATCAGCAGTTATGTATCAGGTGCTCCATGGAGTCAGACAATTATTTCGCATATCATGCAGAAGGAATATGAACGGAAAGATGTGAGCATGAAAGTAGAATATATGAATATTCTGACGATAGAGACTCCTGAAATACTGAATCTATATAAAGATAATCTTTTTTCAACATGTGGTAATAATCCGCCTAAAGCAGTGCTGATGTTGGGTAATGCTCCTCTGATATTACGGGATGAAATGCGTAAACATTGGGGGGATATACCTTTGATCGTATGTGCTGAGAGTAGCTATATAGGACCTGATTCCACCTATATGTATAATCAGGTTGTTCCACAAGAGGATCGTATTTACTTGAATAAATTGCGTGACGAGTACAATATGACTTTTCTGAGTGCACGTGCTTTTATCCCCGAAAGTGTTCAGCTGATGCGTCGTATGATCCCGGAGATGAAGAGTTTACTGTTAATTGGCGACCAGACTGACCGGGATATTGATTATGACCAGCAACTCTCTGAACTGATTAAGATAGAGCACCCGGATCTTGATTACAAGTTTCTGTCAGCTGGTACATGGAGTCCAGATCAGTTACTGGATACATTGCGGAGGGTGGTTCCAGAGGAAACCGGTATTTTATTCGCTTCATGGTTTCACAAACGTATGTTTGCCGGTAATACGCTTATGATGGCGAACTCTTATAAGGTGATTGCCAACTCTACATTGCCTTGTCCGTTTTTTGCATTATCTTCGTCTATTTCAAGTATTGAAGAGGATGGAACTATAATAGGAGGGTGTGTATATGATATGAACCTGTACTGTGAGGCTATTGTGAAGATAATTAATGCCGTAGCCGATGGAAAACAGGCACGGGATATACCGTCTTATGATCCGGAGCCTATAGTTCTTTTTAACTATCCTTATATAGTGGATTTTGGCCTGTCTCCTAAAAATTGCCCTCCGGGAACTGTTTATTTGAATGCACCTCCTACTTTCTTTGGAAAATATCAGTCTGCTTTGGTAGTAGGAAGCATTGTTTTATTGTTGGTTGTTCTCTTTTTCCAGCTTCGTAGGAATAAAATTCTGGAACGGCTTCGGCAGGTAGAACAGAATCAGCGTTTTACCCATTCTAAGATGGCTATGGCATTAGAGGTAGTTGATTTGTTGCCGTGGCAATGGGATTTACGGACAGATGAAATTACATATAGCTCTTATAAGCCGATAGAGCCGGGTAAAGAAGAAGTTTCAGAAATGACTTATACCACCAATATAGACGACTATCTTACCTTTGTTTGTGAAGAGGATAGAGAGCGTATCCAGCAGGCTTTTGAGGATGTGCATACTAATAAAATTGATAAAATAAAAGAAGAGTACCGTGTTCATCGGCCTGATAAATCAGATGGCTCAGAGGACTGGATGGAAGTGCGTGCCTTTGTAGAACAATATGATGAAGAGGGAAAACCTTTGGTAGTGGTGGGCTCATCATTATTTATAACAGAACGTAAAGCGGTGGAACGTGAACTGATTGCTGCTAAAGAACGTGCAGAAGAATCTAATCGTCTTAAATCCGCCTTCCTTGCTAATATCAGTCATGAAATCCGCACTCCGTTGAATGCAATTATTGGCTTCTCCAGTATATTGGCTATGACTGAAGATGAAAAAGAGAAGAAGGAGTATGTCAGCATCATAGAGAAGAATAATGGCATTTTGCTGCAACTTATCAATGATGTTCTGGACTTGTCTAAGATAGAAGCCGGAGTTCTTGATTTGTATTACTCGGAATTTGCCCTAAATGGGGTGCTAACAACTTTGAAAGGAGTTGTTGAGTCACGTTTACAGAGTAGTGTTGAGTTTATTTTTGAGCCGGGGATGCCGGATGATTACGTTGTTTATTCAGAGAAAAACAGGCTTCAGCAATTGGTCTTGAATTTTCTGACTAATGCCTGTAAATTCACATCAACCGGCAGCATTCGTTATGGCTATGAAGTACGTGAAAAAGCCATCTATTATTATGTAACTGATACGGGAACTGGCATTCCGGAAGATAAGCTTCATCTCATATTCGAACGTTTCATCAAGTTGGATAGTTTCAAGCAAGGCACCGGTTTAGGTTTGCCTATTTGTCAGCTTATTATTCAGAATATGGGAGGAGAAATCGGAGTGAATTCTAAATTGGGAGACGGTTCTACGTTTTGGTTTACGCTTCCCCTCAAACCAAAACAGTAAGAGGGGATAGCGTTGCTTCTATATGACAGCTTTATTTTCAATTAAGTTCTTCAATCGAACCAAGGCTTCGATATAATAATAGTCTGCATAAATGATGGCGGCATCTATTTCTGAATTATTCGGCAAGTGTCCGGTGGAGTGGAGGAGGAATGCCGGCTTGCTTTTGCCGCATTGATACTTATCCGAACTCAGGCTTGCCAACATTTTTATAGCTGCATTCTTATATTCTTCTCCTTTTTGGCCGGGCAGGTAAGTGGAGAGTTCCAGTAAAGCCGATGCGGTTACACTTGCAGCGGAGGCATCACGTGGGACATTCGGGATATTGGGGTCATCAAAATCCCAGTAAGGCACATAGTCTTCCGGCAATCTTTCTAAATATACATCTGCTATTTTCTGTACGAAATCCAGATACCGCGGATCTAACGTTTCCCGGTAGACTACTGTATATCCATAAATAGCCCACGCCTGTCCGCGTGCCCACATGGTATTGTCGGCATATCCCTGATGTGTAACTCCTTTTATGAAGTCGCCCGTCAAAGTATCATAAACCGCTACGTGATAGGAAGTGTAGTCGGGACGGAACTGATATTTCATAGTCTTATCGGCGTGCGACACGGCTATATCTGCCAGATATGGGTTTCCTCCATTCTTGGCAGCCCAGAAAAGCATTTCCAGGTTTATCATATTATCCATGATCGTATTGTGTCCACCGAACATTTCTACATTGCGTGGCCATGAAAGTATGGTGCCTACACGAGGTCTGAACAAAGTTGCCAGTGAATCTGCTGTATCCAGAATCACTTGTTTGTATTCCGGGTTATGTGTTAACCGATATCCGTTGCCATAGCTACAGAAGATCAGAAAACCCAAGTCATGGTCGTATGCCGGAATTTGTGACAGGAACTTCAACGGTTCGGTGAATTTCTCTGCTTCTTCCTTTATGGCTGCTTTCCCGGTATATTCGTAATCATACCATAAAATCCCTGGCCAGAAACCACTGCACCATTCATCTTTTGTTGCTTTTCGGCAATGCCAGGTGTTGAGGCTGTCCATGATGTTACGCGGCATCATCGAGTAATCGATAGTACCTTCTGCCGCTTTTAGTTCTGTTAAAGTGCGTTGTACCTGGGCGTCACAGTAATCCAGTGCCTCATATACATCTACATCCATTCCTTTCTCGGGCATGTTGCAAGCTGTAAACATGCACAAGCATGCACCGAACAGTAGTTCTTTTGTTTTCATATAATCAGTCTTTTTATTTATCTATGCGAAACCAGTCGGCATCTACCCATCCCCGTTCCTTACCATAAGGAGTGGTACTGAATAGCCCTACTTTGGCACCTATCCATTTTCCCTGACGAGCTGTGAAAGGCATACCTATTGCTTTATATTTCTTACCATCCAGACTGTAATAGAAGTGGCAGATACCGCCTTTCTCTATTTTTACCTGTAGATAGATATCTCTTTCGTAGTTGGGAAACAAACCTGCTTCGTACTTTCTGCTGGCAGGTAATTCTGCCAGGCGATTGACTGTTTCGGGTGTCTTTTGCTCTGCATCCTTGCAGGTCACTTGTTTCAATATAAATTTATCACCTTCTTTCTCTACTCCCAGATAGCAATAGTCCCAGCCCATCACAATCAATCCGGATTGCTGTCCGTCCATTTTGGCGGAAACTTTTAGTTTGGTAGTTGCTGTGAACTCTTCTGCCATGAACTTTTGCAATAGAAGATTAGGTACTTCCCAGAAATTCACAAAGTTCTCGGAGAGAATATGTCCGTAAATACGGATGAATCCCAAGTCGGAAGTATATCCGAATGTATCCTGATAATTGGCATGCCATTCCCATTGCATTCCCAATTGACGGGTATTGAACTCGTCACTGTCCGCAGGTGTTTCTACCGGGTAATTCTTGCCTATATTGGGCTTTTTATAACGGGTTACTGGTTCGCCACAACCATCGCCGTCCTTATCTTCTCCAATTACAGGCCAGTCGTTTACCCACTTCATCGGGTTCAGGTGAACGACACGCCCATACATGGCTTTATCCTGAAAGTGAACGAACCAGGATTCCCCTGTCTGCGTATCAACCCATGCGCCTTGGTGGGGACCATTGATGTCAGTAGAGCCTTGCGCCATGACAATCTTCTTCTCATAAGGACCGTATATATTCCGCGAACGCAATACTAACTGCCATCCGGTTGCTACTCCGCCTGCCGGGGCAAAAATATAGTAGTAGCCATTCCGCTTATAAAGTTTGGGACCTTCAATTGTATGGTTGATTCCATCATTACCATCAAAGACCAGTACCGGATCACTGATCACTTTTGTTCCTTCTGCATTCATCTCACAAACTGTGATAACACTGTTCAGTGCGGCACGACTTCCTGCCCATGCGTGTACCAGGTATACTTTTCCATCTTCATCCCATAGTGGAGCTGGGTCTATCATACCACGGCCGGCTTTTACCAATATCGGTTTCTTCCATTCTCCGGCCGGGTCTTTGGTCTTTACCATGAAGATGCCATGATCCGGATCTCCCCAATAGATATAAAACTCTCCATTATGATGGCGGATGGATGGTGCCCAAACACCTTTTCCATGCTGGGGAGCATTGAAGAACTCGATGGGTTCTATCTGTTTCAGCGCATAGCCTGCGTATTTCCAGTTTACCAGATCTTTGGAGTGGAGAATGGGTAAACCGGGAGCACATCCGAAGCTGGAAGCCGTCATATAAAAATCTTCACCTACTGCGCAGACATCCGGATCGGAGTAATCGGCATGCAGCACCGGATTGATGTATGTGCCATCCTTCTGGTCAGATACCCAGGCTTTGGATACATATTGGGCTTCCGCCTGCCAGCAGGCAGCG
This sequence comes from uncultured Bacteroides sp., assembly GCA_900557355.1. Taxonomy (GTDB): domain Bacteria; phylum Bacteroidota; class Bacteroidia; order Bacteroidales; family Bacteroidaceae; genus Bacteroides. The sequence goes on along the minus strand of USSR01000192.1, from coordinate 4,417 downwards.
CATAGCAATGTAGTAAGCAGAAATATCTTTTTCATCTTTTTATTTACCTTTAAAAATATCCTGAAAACAAAGATTTTACCTAAACAAACTCTTACCTTTATCTACTGAAAATAACCTTAATCTGTTATTTGCCTATTAATACGAGCGAATCTGTTTATTCACTCAATGGAATATCATATTTTATAATCTTTCTCCTTTGTACTTTTTATATTTCTTCATTTCCTGCCTGTCTATAGGTACCAATCTTATGGCAGCTCCACCACTGGGCTTCAGCTGGAACTTCATGGTTTGTGAAGCATTGACAAGCAGATAAGTACATTTCACCTGTGTACTTGTTTTTATCTTTTCTCCCCCATCCGTATAGATGCAGGCGAGGTAATTCTTTTCTTTATCGAGGAACGTGAGAGGTATTTCTTCTTCAGAACCTTCATTGTTGGTCATGGCTGCAACAAACCATTCCTGACCTTTTCGGCGTGCCATTGTTATGTTTTTGCCGGGAGCGCCATTCAATACTTTCGTATCGTCGAATACAGTTTGCAAGTTCTCAAACCATTCCATTTCCGGTTCTCCGTGATAGAACGATGGTTTGTCATACCAGAAGATAGTTTGCAGAGGGCTGTAGAACACGAGTGATGCTGCCAGTTGGTGAGCATGAGTCGTTTTCAGCCGTTTGTCGAAATAACAGATCGTATAGTCGGCTGCACCGTTTATCATACGAGTGAAGGGGAGCGTGACATTATGAGTTGCATCGGGAAATTCTTCGTTTCCACAAATGCCTTCCTGAGTTAATAAATTCGGATAAGTACGGCTGAAGCCTGAAGGGCGATATTCATCATGGATATTCATCAGCAGATGATTCTCTGCCGCCAAGCGAACCATGTCGTGCATCCAAGTTGCCCAGCGATGGCTGGCGTATTGTACGAAACCGGATTTCACTCCGACAATTCCCCATTCGCGGAGCAATGGGAAAAGTTCACGCATTTGCTTCATGAGTGCATGCTGGTTTACGTACCCCCAGATACCAACTCCTTTTTCCTTACCATAAGCTATAACACGGGGCATATCCAGTTTGGCAACCACTTTTGTGGCATCCCCGTCATGTGAAGTACAGGGCATATACCATTGCCAGTCGAAAAGCATATACGGGATATTATGTGCTGCACAGAAGTCGATGGTTGCAATAGCTCCTTCGGTGGTGATAGTTGTTTCGCGCATAATCTTGCCTGGTTTTACCCATGCGGCGGCATCGGCAATTTCACACGGCGGATTCAGATTCTGGATGATATCATTGTGTTCAAGCAATTCACCCGGTTTGTCGGCTGCCATGACTATCTTCCAGGGAGTGGCATAATAAGTCACTACATCCACGGGGCTATACATTACAGAAGTCAGCGTATTCTTCTTGTCGGTGGAGGCAAGGTATTTGGTCAGACACCAGTCGTCTACATCAGCATCTGCCAGTGCGGCCCATTTACCATTCGGGAGTTCCAGCGTAAGGGCACGTTCTACCGGATGTTTGATATCATCAATGTTCAGGTACTCAAAGAAAGCCTGTGCCCATTGTTCGGTCCATGCTTTTGTACCTGCCGGTAAGGCGTATTCTGTGAGATCACCTACTACTTTATGAAAGATAGCCTTTGGGTGTTCCGGGAAGAAATAGCGGAAAGCTACTCCTTCATTATAGGCACGCACCTCAATGTTGAGCCGGTAGCCGGAGTTATCTTTCTTGGAGAGATAAAGGGTGCCGGCCCGGTAATGATCGCGTACACTGCTACGTTCACCGTAAAGTGGCTGCCAGGTGATGTCTGTTTCGGGTTGGTAGGTCACAGAGTCCACTTCCAGATTGTCCATCCAGCAGGCAGGTTGTTTCAAGTTTCGTGCTCCCAGAGCCATTTCCCATATCCGGTTGTCCAGTTCCAGTCCGGCACGCGATTCATTGACTACAGGTTGTGATTTGTAATCTACCCGATAACAAAGTTCGTTTACCGCAGGTGAAACCTGCTTCTGGTAAAATGCTATTTCATGTGTTCCGTCAGGAGATGCCAGCTTCAGTTCCCTGCTATTGTCCGCAAAGAGGGAAGGAACGAGAGCTAACATAATAATTGTTGAGCCGATAGTCTTCATATCTTCGTATTTATTGTTTTTATATAAATACGATTTGAGATATGAGGATACTCAATGTGTTCTATCTTTTTAGGGAAATAATGTTCGAGACAGTTTGTGAAATGACAGGACTTCCAAAAAATGACGAGAAGCCATCTTCCTTTTGTGAACTTCCCTGTACATGGGCTATGAAGAATCCATATACCCGGTCCTGTTTATTGATCCATGGATAGGCGCCGGCCCAACCCGGTGAACTGATCTGATAGGCTTCTCCTGTTGCTTTATCAATAAGTTCCCGCCATTCTCCCAAACCGTATATGCCAGTATGATGTTTTTTCAGCGCACGTTCCACATATTCACCCGGGTGAACTTCTGCATTTCCCACTTGGTCTGCTTGCATTTCATGTATGGTTTCGGGTTTCAGTATTTGCTTTTCTTTAAATGCACCATTGTGGTAGATCATATCAAGAAAACGCATGTAGTCGTGCAAAGTGGTACAGAGACCTCCACCCAACATGGGAGCGTGTCCGCCATCTGTATTCACGGGCGTGAAGTGGGAGTTTTTCATTCTTAAAGGTCGGGCTATTAATTCCTGGAATAATTCCTCGAATTCTTTATTCATTGCTTTTTCTGCCATCCGGCCGGCTATCTGCATGGCAAGTCCACCATATTCAAAGCGGGTACCGGGAGTGAAAACCGTGTCAAGCGGAAGAATCTCCATGACTGCCGAATCCAGATGATTGTAATTGTCTACGCGTGGTTCCGGCAGATAAGGGCGGACGCCCGATGTGTGCGAAAGCAACTGACGTAAAGTAATCATTCCTTTTATGTCGTTTTTAAATTCAGGAATCCATTTCTTTACACTGTCATTCCAGTCCAGTTCGGTGCAGTCTACCACTGCTCCGATTACTGCGGCGGCTACCCATTTTCCGGCAGAGGCTACATAGACTTTGGTGTCAGGGGTAAAGTTTTTGTAGTTTTTCTGAAAGATAACGCTATCGTCTCTGACTACACAGATTGAGGCTCCCGGATAGTATCCTTTATTCATCCATGAGTCGACAAGGGAGTAAGGGGGCGAAAAATAATAAGCCGCCTGCCGGTTATCGGCAGGACGGCATGATGTGAATGACAGATCCCAGTATACAACGTAACGTTGGTGATGTAAGTCATACAGTGGCTTTAAAACATTGCCCTGTGATGTTTTAAATATCAGTTCCTCGCCTGTACGCTGTAAACTGTTTTCGGGGTGTTTCCGGTCTATTTGTAAGGTGGTATTCAGCTCAGCCGGAATATGATAATTGTAAGTATAGTAATCATTATATAATGTCGGATCAGAGAATGGTGCCGGAGATTGCATACCTTCTGTTCCCGATTCACCGGCCAATACCAGCGGTCCGTATAGCAGGGCTCCCTTTTGTGGATTGTCCGGCGTTGTTTCCAGTTGCAGGCTCATCGGATAATTGGCTTCAATGCGATCACCGTCTTTCCATTGGCGGGTTACGGCAATGTATGATCCCGGTTTCTGTTTTACTGATACTTTTTCCCCGTTGACATTTACTTTCACGCCTTTACTCCATGATGGATAGCGCAGATAAATCGTAGTGGTGACAGGTTTGTTCGTTTGGATGGTCAATGCAGTGTTCTCTTCTGCGGGGAAAGCTGTTTCCTGACGCAGAGTTATTCCTTTCGCTTTCCAGTTTACCTCTGACGGGATAAAGAGGTTTACGTAGATTCCCTGGTCATTGTGATAATAGATAGCTTCTCCATATTTAGCATGGTTTTCGAAGCCGCTGCCTACGCAACACCAGAAGGAATTCTCCCGGGTACTATAAACTTTGTGCGAGCCGGAGAGCAAAGGCAAGAAATAGGCTACTCCGGCGTTGTTGCGGAAACTGTGTAGCAAACGATTGGTTGCTATAGAAGTCATCCAAACAGAATCACGCGTCATATTGTCGCGAAAGCGGCTTGGTAATAAACGCACGTCTTTTAAGTCGAAACTCTCTACCTGTATCGGCGCTGTTGTCACTTTTTTCATTTTCCCGGCATGCTGTCCGGGATAAATGGATTGAGCGGAAAGACCGGTTGATAGAGCCGCACAGATTGTCATTAGGACTAAACTCTTATTTCTCATAATACTTTTGTTAGTTCTTTCTTTATATATACGAAGTAGAGGGATATATTACTCAAAACCCGTCCAAAATGAATTAATCTATGTTTTTTGTGTGTAATTTTCATTTCTTTCCTTTCTTGTCTTGTCACTTTTCCACCCCCTCTCAGATGCCTTCTGAATGGGGGTACAATGAGTCAGGGACTG